>CBFQYI010000053.1:0-14572 GCA_965720825.1 uncultured Chryseobacterium sp.
GTGAATCTCCAGCGCCGGCCATGAAGCCAATTATCACTGACCGAAAGTGCCGGGGATCATTTCACCACGTTGCGCGGCGAGTCGCAACCATGCCATCCGCCCAGACGGACAAGGAATCTGAACCAGCCGGAAAATGCAGGAGCAGCTTTCATGAAATCTATGAATCTGGCAGATGTGATCAAAGCTAAAAGTCTTGAAGCATTTGCTTTAAAAGGGTTGGCAGAGATGAACAAGCAAAAACATAAGAATCAGGAAGCTCTTGAACTTTTGGTAAAAGCAGAACAACTTGGTAAGGATGCCGGAGATCTGGCTCTTAATGAGGGAATTTATAAGGAAATGGCAGATAATTATCTGGCAATGGGAAATCCCAATCTTTATCAGGTGTATAGTAAGAAATACTTCGAAACAAAATTCAAAAGAGAACAGAGTGAATTAAGTTCTATCAATCACGCAGTGGATGTTCATAACGTAGAAACACAGAAGAAAAGTGAAAAAATAACTACCCGATATAACTATATGATTGCAGCAATGATTGTTATCGGGTTTCTTATCCTATGTGTACTTTCATATTTTGTTATAAAGATCAGAAAACAGAATAAGAAATATCAGGATGAAATTAAACAGCTTATCAGGGATTGATTAACGTAGTTTGTTTATAAATGAAAGCAAGTGCAGAAAAGAGACGTTTTGTAGTAAAAACTAAGATTGAATTCATTTCGTTTTTGAGAGTAGCCTGAATGTATAATAATTGTTAGATTTGGATGCCGAATTTGGTTCGTATACATAGACAGTTAAAACGAAAATAAAAGGAATAAAAAATTTTGACATGGTAAATATATTTGAAAATCACCTATTCTCAATAGGAGGATTATCCGCTGAGGAAATCAACATTTCTTTGCAATTCTTCAAACCGATAAGCTTAAAAAAGGGTGATTTTTTTATTCATGAGGATGAACCTTGTTGTCATGTTGGATTTATTGCTAGTGGTGCTGTAAAAGCATATGCAATCGACAAAGAAGGAAAGGAAAATATAACCTGCTTTAAGTTTGAAAAGGAATTTGTTACCTCGTTTCCGGAGTTTGCAACGCAGGAAAAATCCAGAAGAAGTATCAGAGCAATAGAAGATAGCGTAATCTATAGGATTAGTTACCCGGATTATCAGTATCTGCTTGGTAAGGTGACCACTTGGAACGGAGTTATAAAATCAGTGATGGAGCAGGAGTATAACCAAAAGGAGAGTTATCTGCTGAATTATAATAATAGGTCGGCTGTGGATAAATACCACCATGTTCTGTCTAGCGAACCAATGCTCGTTAAGCGCGTAGCGACGCAGGATTTGGCATCGTATCTGGGGATTACTCAACGATCACTTACACGGGCAAAGGGACAAATACACAGAACCAGAGTATTATAGGACAAATGTCCTTATGTAGTAGTGATCAGTGATGTAGATTTGCATAAAAAACTATGTTACGTCAAATTGCTCCCGAAGTATTCCAGATTTCCCTGATGCCACGAAACAGCATCAACTGCTATATTATTGAAGGCGTATTGGTAGACTCCGGAATACGGAGTTCATATGCGGCTGTAAATAAAGCTCTTCAAAAAATCCCCGTTTATCAACACATACTAACGCATGCACATGCAGATCATCAGGGCTGTAGCGATCAGATATGTGCTGAGTTCGAGATACCCTTACTCTGTCATCCCGACGAAGTTTTCAGGACTGAAACTGGTATGGTAACCAACGATTATCCAACTCCGCAACATTGGGTAGCAAAACTTCAGCAGAAGTACTGGGCAGGTCAGGGACATAAAGTCGAACGGACAATCGTTGAAAACGATAAGATCGGAAACTTTCGGGTAATAGACACACCCGGACATTCGGCAGGTCATATTTCTTTATTCCGTGAGCGGGATGGTGTGCTGATCATCGGAGATGTGGCAACTAATATGAACCTGCTCACAACAGCGACGGGTCTGCGTCTTCCGCCAAATATATTCACTTCGGATCAGCATTGCAACATCAAATCTCTCCAGAAGCTGGCAAAATTGAACCCTGCTATTATTTGCTTTGGTCACGGACCTGTCATGCAAAATACAGATCGGAAGTTTGAGCAATTTGTGGCTAAATGCAGCACAGCTATTTAAAGATAGATTATACTCTAGTTACGTCTAAAAGAAGATGTGCAAGTGAGCGCGAAAGGATTCGAACCTTTGACCGTCCCGATTTAAATCGGGATGCTCTATCCAATCTGCTTTATCAATGATTTTAAGTAAGGAATAAAAACAAAAAAGACTTACTAAAAATAGTAAGTCTTTATGTGAACTTGGCAGGATTATCCTCGAACTCCTTGGCTGCTGATCTTAATTGGATTTTGCGAGTATTTTTTTTGATTTATAATCTTTTATTTTTAATTGGAATGTTAAATATTAAGTGTAGAGTTGGTTTTGACTGGCTCTATACTTTACTGAGTATATTCATTGAGATGGGTATATCGGTTTTTATTTATCAAATTTAATAAATGCTGTTGGGATAATGAGGTTGGTTTTATAAAATAAACAATTTAGAATATTCTTCTCACAAATTACGGTAGAAACTTTTTATTATACCTTCGTATGACGCCCTAAAAATGAGTATTATTGTAAGAAAATTAATTCTCAAAATATATGGGGCATTGGGAAATCTTTTTGTTTTTTTTAATCATCGCTTTCATTTATTCTTCTGTGGGATTTGGTGGAGGATCCAGTTACCTTGCGGTTCTGGCAATGTATAGTCTTCCTTATCAGGAAATACGGTTAACAGCGCTTATCTGTAATGTTATTGTGGTAATAGGAGGCGTATTTATTTATATCAAAAATAAGCAGACTGACTGGAAGAAAATACTTCCGCTTACGATTATAAGTGTTCCTATGGCGTATCTGGGAGCTGTTTTAAAAATAAGCCAGGAAACTTTTTTCCTGATCTTAGGCATTACTTTAATCATTGCTGCATTGTTGCTTTGGATCAAGACGGAAACAAAAAATGGCGAAAACCCCTCAGAGCATACAGAAACCTCTCTGTTCAAAAACGGACTTTTAGGAGGGGGAATCGGTTTTTTGTCAGGATTGGTGGGAATTGGCGGGGGAATTTTTCTTTCCCCTCTATTAAACCTCATGAAATGGGATACCCCACGAAAAGTTGCGGCAGCATCAAGTGTTTTCATATTGGTAAATTCAATATCAGGGATTTTCGGACAATTGTCCAAATTATCTGCAGACATGGATTATTTCAGAATTCTGAGTTTGTGTTTTGCCGTATTCATTGGCGGGCAGATAGGTTCCAGGATGTCCCTGAAATGGAATCCCTTGGTCATCAAAAGAATGACAGCTGTCCTGGTTTTGGTAGCCGGGATAAATGTTTTAATAAAATATTGGTAATAAGCTAAATTTAAAAATGATACTTAAAATATTGGCATTTGGAATAACGAAAGACATTTTCGGAACTTCAGAGAAAGAAATAGAAATAAATGAAGGGGTAAGCGTCAAAGCACTCAAGGAGCTTTTGGAAAAAGATTTTCCGGAACTGAAAAAACTGAAATCTTATTTTATTGCCGTTGACGATGAATATGCGGAAGACGATCAGATAGTAACAGTCTCTAATGAAATAGCAATAATTCCTCCGGTAAGCGGCGGATAAAAGATATGGTTGATATAAAAATAACAGAAAATATACTGGATCTTACGGATTGCTTTAGCCTTGCATCCGATCCTGCATGCGGAGGAATGGCATCATTCGTAGGAACAGTACGAAATCAGACCAAAGGTAAATCTGTCACTCGTTTGGAATATGAGTGCTACGAATCTATGGCAGTTAAGGAAATACAAAAAATAGTGGGTAAAGCCATTTCTTTATTTTCGGTAAAAAATATTGTAGTTCATCACCGTACCGGAATTTTATTTCCAGGCGATGCTGCTGTGATCATCGTGGTGAGTGACGGGCATAGAAATGCTGTTTTCGATGCGTGCAGCTATATGATCGAGAATATTAAAAAAACCGTTCCCATCTGGAAAAAAGAAATTTTTGAAGATGGAGAAGAATGGGTTTCCGCACATCCGTAATTTGAGGAACAAAATTTTGTACCTTTATTAAACCAGTTATTAAATTATGAAAGACCATCTGCTATCAAATAAGTCAGTAAAACAGATAGAAATCGTCAAAGTTAAGGACAACAGCAGTTTTCCTTATACGGATGATGTTTCTGTAGAAGAACCTTTGGAAATAAGGGTTGTTTATCATTTAGCAGATAAAAAAGAGACTAAAAATATATCTGTAACGATGCGGACTCCCGGAAATGATGCGGAACTGGCAATCGGTTTTCTGTTTACGGAAGGAATTATTTCCAGCCGTCAACAGGTTAAAAGCACCTATTTTCCGGAGGCAGAATGCTCCAGAAACAGCGAAAATATTGTTATTGTTGAGCTTACAGAAGGTTGTATTCCTGAGCTTATGAAAGCCGACCGCAACTTTTATACAACTTCGAGCTGCGGTGTATGTGGAAAAGGTTCTATAGAATCTATACGAACGGTAAGCTCATTTCACAATCATAAAAAAGAAAATACAACGCTCTCTCTCGAAACTCTGTATCAACTATCCGAAAAGCTGCAGTCGTTTCAGAATAATTTCAGTGCTACGGGCGGTATACACGCTTCCGGCATTTTTGACCTGGAAGGCAATCTTTTGGCACTGCGTGAAGATGTAGGAAGGCATAATGCACTGGACAAACTCATAGGATATGCATTATCAGCAGATTTACTTCCTCTCGACAATAAAATTTTGGTTCTAAGCGGAAGAGCCAGTTTCGAGCTCATCCAGAAAGCAGCAATGGCAGGAATTACGATTGTTGCAGCAATAGGAGCGCCATCCAGCCTTGCAGTAGATCTGGCAAAAGAATTTGATATCACTTTATTAGGCTTTCTCCGGGATAATAGGTTTAATATTTACCGTTCAGGCAGCCATTTTAAAATTGAAAATTTGTTATGAAAATAAGAATTAAAGACAACTCAATACGATTTCGTTTGACCCAGTCTGAAGTTGCAGAATTAGGAAAAAATGGAGTTATCTCAAGCTTTACACAATTTGTAGACCGTCCGTTTATTTATTCTATCGAAACAACGGATAACGAAGAGCTTTCAGCGGTTTTCATCGAGAACAGAATTGTACTGAAAATGCCATCAACAATGATAGCAGAGTGGATTTCTACAGACAGGGTAGGTTTTGATGGACAATCAGGATTGGTAAAGCTTTTAGTAGAAAAAGATTTTGTTTGTATCGATAATACGTTGGAAGACCAAAGCGACAATTATCCCAATCCGAATATAAAATGCTAATTTTTTCATTTTTTAAAATTTAGAAATCATGGAAAACAAAGATTCATTCGATAAAATAAAAGAGGGTAGTAGATTACCTTCTGCAGAACCTCCATATAAATTGCTGGATTTGAAACTGAAACCGCCAAAAGCTTGGGCAGCTGGTGTTCCTGCTGTTATCCATTCATTAGACCAGTTGGTTCTCAATGCCTCGGTTCTTCGTGGAGGAAGAGCTCTTTTCAGTATGAATCAGTTTGATGGTTTCGATTGCCCAAGCTGTGCATGGCCTGACCCGGATGATGAGCGTTCAAGATTAGGAGAATATTGTGAAAACGGTGCAAAAGCTCTGGCGGAAGAAGCTACCTCAAAAAAGATCGGTGCAGAGTTTTTCAGAGAAAATTCGGTTTACGATTTAGCAAAACTGACGGATTTTGAAATCAGCCAGTTAGGAAGAATCGTGGAGCCAATGTATTTACCGAAAGGAGGAACCCATTATCAGCCGATAAGTTGGGATAATGCCTTTACAAAAATTTCCGAAAAATTAAACGCTTTGAATTCGCCTAACGAAGCCATATTTTATACTTCAGGAAGAACCAGCAACGAAGCAACCTGGGTGTACCAGTTGTTTGCCCGTGAATTCGGAACCAACAATTTCCCGGACTGTTCCAATATGTGCCACGAGACTTCCGGTTATGCGCTTTCAAGAAGTATCGGTATCGGAAAAGGAACCGTAAAGCTGGAAGACTTTTATGATACAGACCTCATCATTATCATCGGTCAGAATCCGGGAACCAATTCGCCGAGAATGCTTTCCGCATTAACTAAAGGAAAGAAAAACGGAGCAGAAATTATGGCAGTCAATCCGCTTCCTGAAGCCGGATTAAAAGGCTTCAGAAATCCGCAGGAAGTCCGTGCTTTGCTCAATAAACCTTATGAATTGTCGGATTTATATCTTCCTGTCAAAATTAACGGAGATATGGCACTTTTAAAGGCACTTCAAATTCTGGTATTGGAAGAAGAGGCTAAAAATCCGGGAAAAGTTATTGACCACGATTTTATCGTTAATAAAACTGCGGGCTTCAATGAATTGGTTGAAGAATTAAAATTGTATGACCTCAATTTTTTATCGGAGGAATGTGGAATTCCGGTTGAAAACCTAAGGGAAGCCGCACAAATGATTGCCTCAAAAAAACGTATTATCATTTGTTGGGGAATGGGAATCACGCAGCAGCACAACGGAGTGGAAATGATTTATAATATCGTGAACCTCCTGCTGATGAAAGGAAGCATAGGAATTCAGGGAGGAGGAGCCTGCCCTGTTCGAGGTCACAGTAATGTGCAGGGAAACAGAACGCTGCTTATTAACCACCATCCTACGACTGAACAATTAGACAGATTACAGGAATATTATGGCTTTAAAGTTCCGAGAGAAGGCGGTTATGATGTTGTGAATGCCCTGAAAGCGATGCACGAAGAAAAGGTAAAATTTATGTTCTGCATGGGAGGTAATTTCCTTTCTGCAGCACCGGATACAACCTTTACGGCAGAAGCAATGCGGAAGCTGGAAATGTCTGTAATCGTTTCTATAAAATTAAACAGAAATCATCTTATCCATGGGAAAGAAGCCCTTATTTTGCCGGTAATTTCCAGAAGTGAGAAAGATATGGTCAATGGAGAACTTCAGCACGTAAGTACAGAAAACTCAATGGGTGTTGTGGAATGGTCAAGAGGTGTTCTGGATCCGATTTCTGAAAATCTGATCAATGAAACACACGTCGCCTGCAGAATGGCAAAAGCAGTTTTGGGTGAACGCTCTGTTGTAGATTGGGATAAATTTATCAACAGCTATGATGCCGTTCGTAATGATATCGAACAATGTATTCCAGGATTTGAAAACTATAACGAAAGAGTTGTTCAGAAAGGCGGTTTTTATCTTCCGAACGGACCACGGGATGGTATTTTCAACAGTGAATTTTCCCCGGGAAAAGCTGCATTCAATATAACCGCCGTACCAGATAATTCTCTTGCAGATGACGAATACCTGATGGGAACCACCAGAACACACGATCAGTTCAATACAGTTGTGTATGGTCTGAATGACCGTTACCGTGGGATTTTCAATGAAAGAAGAGTTGTCATGATGAATGAAAAAGATATAGAGAAAGCCGGTCTCAAAGAAGGTGACCACGTAGATCTTTTCAATTATGATGACGGAATTGAAAGAATTGCTCCTCTTTTTATTGTTGTAAAATATCCAATTCCTCAGAAAAGTACAATGACCTATTTCCCGGAAACCAACGTTCTGGTATCCATCAATAATGTGGTAAACGGAGCCAATATGCCGGCTTCCAAATATGTCCGTATCAAAATCCGAAAGCATAGTCCCGAAATTTTTAAAAGGATTGATGATCATGTCATTGCTGCAGCCGGAACAAGCCTCGAACAACCATAAAATATATTACTTAAGTAAATTATCATTTAGTAATGATCATAAGAAAAAAAGAACACTGGTTCAGAATGCTTTTTGTGTGGCATGGTTCTGTTTTGCCTGCCTTGCTTCCCCGTTTGGGATTGCTTTTAATTCTTTCTTTATTGGTGACTTATTTTCATGGAATAATTCTCTCATTTAAAGTTCCCTTAAATCCTGCGCCTCTTACGCTGTTTGGTTTTGTACTGGCTTTATTCCTCGGGTTTAGAAACAACGCCAGTTATGACAGGTTCTGGGAAGGAAGAAAATTATGGGGTGCCTTGTTGAATACTGCACGTGCATTGACCCGACAGGCAATGACTCTGGGCAATATAAAGAACGATACAATTTCTGTCCATAGCTTTGTTAATTTACTTAGTTCCTTTGTTTTTGCGCTGAAACACCAACTTAGAGGAACAGATGCTTATGAAGATTTAAAATCAAGGCTTAATGAAGACCAGCTGAAAATTGTTGCGGGATCAAAATATAAGCCGGCAGTTATTATGCGGTTGCTTGCAGAATGGGTTCAGAAAGCGAAAGATGAAGGTTTCCTGGATTCTATCCAACAGGCGCGTTTTGATGAGAATTTTGATAAACTTTCTGATATTTTAGGAGGTTGTGAAAGATTGGTTTCTACCCCGATTCCTTACAGTTACCGTGTTCTGTTGCATCGAACGGTGTATATTTATTGTTTTTTGCTGCCTTTCGGCCTTGTAGATTCGCTGGGATGGTTTACGCCTCTTATTGTTGTATTTGTAGCTTATACATTTGTTGCATTTGAAGCGATTGCAGATGAAATTGAGGAGCCTTTTGGAACGGATGCGAATGATTTAGCCTTGAACAGTATGTGTATCATGATTGATGAGACCATTCATGAGATGGTAGGAGAACATATTGCTGTTTCTCAGAAAATGACTCAGAATATTATTGATTGATGCTTAAAAAAGAAGATGATTATTACTTCTGAATGATTTTAAATTAAGAAGTATTTATTATATTTTTTGAATGCCGTCTTTTAAAGAAAATACTTCCTTTTCAGGAAAACTCTTTTTTATTTTTCTTACCGCTTCTGTACTTCGTTTCCCGGATTGACAATAAACCAGAATAGGTTTTGAACAACCCGAAATATAATCTGAATGATTCTGTAATTCTTCTGCAGGAAGATTAATTCCTCCTATATTAAACTGTTCATGTTCTTGCGATGTACGGACATCTATGATTTCAAAATGATCTTTCTTCTGCATCAGCTGCTCAAACGTAATGGTCTCAACAGCATGAGGTAAAGCTGTAATCTGCACAGAAGTTTTTCTTAATTTAATAATCTGTGTTTTGCCATTCAGAACATTCATTATCCAGAGTTTTCCTGCCAATGAATCCACGGGATTTGTAAAATATTTTATGGCCTCATTAGCCTGCATACATCCTACAATTCCTGCCAGTGTAGGAAGTACGCCGCCTTCTCTGCAGTTCGGAACCTGTGATTCTTCCGCATTCGGAAAAACATCACGGTAATTGGGAGAGTAAGTACCATCTTTCTGTATAACATTCCAGATACTTACCTGGCCTTCGTATTGGTAAATAGCGCCATATACTAAAGGTTTTCCTGTTAATACACAAGCGTCATTCAGCAAACATTTTGTTTCAAAATTATCAGTTCCTTCAATGATTAAATCAAAGTCTGAAATCAAATCCATTACATTTTCAGAAGTTACCCGAAAATTGAAAGGAATAATTTTTACCGATGGATTTTGTTGCTGTAATTTTGTAGCGGCAATGTCAACTTTTGAATTTCCAATATCTTCAGGAGCATATAAAATCTGGCGGTGCAGATTGCTTTCGGAGACTGTATCATCATCCGCAAGACCAATCATCCCTATACCTGAAGAAGCCAGATATTGTGCCGAAGGACAACCCAGTCCTCCCATCCCTACGATAAGGACCTTAGCATTTTTGAGGAGCTCCTGAGAAGAAATCCCAAATCCGGGTAAAGCCATCTGGCAATGATAACGTTCAAGCGGGTTACTCATATTTTTCTGTCTTAAATCTATTTTTTTAAAATTTCCTTTGCCTTTGCCATATCTTCAGGTGTGTTCACATTCATCAAAGCTTCTGGGTTACCTGGTTTCAGGATTAATGTATCACTGTTGATCAGAACTTTTCTTGGACAGGTATTTCCTGATCCTAAAAAATTGAGGAGCAGAGGATAGCTTTTAGGTTCCCAAATGGTAATCAACGGTTCTGGAAGTCCATCAAACGGGCTTTCATAAGTGGTTGCTGCTTTTTCGGTATTTCTGTTTTCAATTAAAAATTCTAAAGATTTTTTATCCAATAAAGGTAAGTCGCAGGCAACGACTAGCCATGCTTTATCTCTTTGAGAGCGCAACGCCGAAAGTATACCGCCGAAAGGTCCCATGTTCAGAAAAGTATCGGTAAGAGTCTTGTAATTCGTGTCAAAATTTTCCAGTTGGTCTTGTCTGCAGGAAATAAAAACCTCTTCACAAAATGGAGCTAAAAGATCAGCCGCAAAATACCGCTGCTCTTTGCCATGCCAATTGATTTTATCTTTAGGATTTCCCATTCGCTGGCTTTTTCCTCCTGCCAGTATCAGTCCGTTTAATTGGGGGAAATCAGTCTCTTTTGAAATCATTTTTTCCTCCTGTTTTTTCGATGAGTTGTATTTCTTTTATCACAATGTCATGGCTCATTGCTTTGCACATATCGTAAATGGTAAGTGCAGCAACAGAAGCTCCTGTCAGTGCTTCCATTTCGATACCTGTTTTTGCTTCAATCTCTGCAGTACAATAGATTTCAATTTCATTTTGTGAGTTGATTTCAATATCTATTTCACAGTTATCCATGCCGATCGGATGGCAAAGAGGAATCAGATTCCCTGTTTTTTTTGCTGCCATTATTCCTGCAATGATGGCAGTCTGGAAAACAGAGCCTTTTTTAGTTTTAAAATCATCTTTTTGAAGTGCTTCCAGAATATTTTCGGGAAGTACCACAATGGCTTTGGCAACGGCTTTTCGGTGCGTGACTTTTTTACTGCCAACATTTACCATGCCCGGCTGTTCCTTTTTATTAAGATGTGAAAAGTTTGTCATAAATACATTAAAAATTATATTTCCAGATTTTATATACTTCGCCTTTCTTAAACTCAGTTTTTTCCAGGGGAAGTTCTATGAATGCATTCGTCTCTGCGAGATGGGAAAAGTCTCCGGAACCATTGGTATTTACTGATTCGGCGATTAATTGTCCCGATGGATTCACACTGAGTTTTACCTGCGCAAAATACTGAAGTGGAAATGGAAAATCCATATCATTTTGTAAAACGGCATATTGTGCTGTTTCCAAGATCTCCAAAGATTTTTCCAACCAGGGAATAAAATACCGGTGCAGACACATAAATACGGAAACCGGGTTTCCCGGAAATGCAAAAATCAATTTTTCATTTTGGCTTTTTCCAAACCAGAACGGTTTTCCCGGTCTTTGTCTTATTTTATGAAAAAGCTTTTCTACTCCCAGTTCTTCACAGGCTTTGGGCAGATAATCGAATTTCCCCATAGAAACCCCGCCGCTCATCAGCAAAATATCATAATTTTCGATGCATTGGGAAAGTTCCTTTTTTATAAATTCAAAATCATCATTCCAATGCAGCCAGTCAGCATTTATTCTGTATTTTTCCAAAACAGATTTTATAGTAATTCCGTTGGAACGCCTTAGTTGAAATGGAGTAGGGTTCGTTTCAGGTGGTACCATTTCGTCCCCTGTGGAAATAATGGCTACTTTGGGAAGTCTTTTCACTGTTAGAAATGTTTTTCCCACTGACGCAGCAATCCCGAGAATAGATGGAGTTATTACTTGATTGGCTTTTACCAATATTTCTCCTGCCTTTTTATCTCTTCCTTTCAGATGGATATTCTGTCCTTTTTTAGCATCGATAGTAATGCTTGCAAAATTGTTGTTTATCGAAATATCTTCATAACGAATGATAGTGTCCATTGAAGAATCCAAAGCTGCTCCGGTCATAATTTCTATGCATTCGTTTTCGTCATCAATAGAAACCGGAACTTCTCCCGCTGCCTGTACAGCTTTGATGGTAAAGGTGCGAATTCCTTTTTCAAACGAATTAAAGCTGATGGCAATTCCATCTACTGTTGACCTGTCAAATGGCGGCAAATCGCGATCTGCCAAAATATTTTCTGCTAAAATTCTTCCTAAGGCATTTTCATAGAAAATCTCCTCGGTTCCCAAGTCTTTGATTTGGGAAAGTATAATCTCTTCTGCCTGCTGTACGCTAATCATTTCCATAATTATCCTCCTATTGTTGCCATTGACTGATGGATTTGTGAGGCGGTTAAACTCAGTTTCTGAGCTTCCCAGCCGTCTTTCGGTTTTTTGTGTATGCTGCTGATAATGATGTTTTTCAACTCTTCATCTGTTTTTCCCATACGGATTTCATCTTTTAGATTGACACCGGTTCCTTCATATAAACAGGTTCTGAGAATACCGGAAGGAGTGATTCTTATTCTGTTGCAGTCTCCGCAAAATGAACGGGTATAAGCTGCAATGATCCCAATATTTCCTGCAAAGCCTGGGATCTTATAGCTGTAAGACGTTGAGCTTTTAGGATCATCTGTCTTTTGGATTTCTGGGAAATGATCTTTAATATAGCTGTAAATTTGTGTAAAATTCCATTTCAGGGAAATATCAGTATCACTTCCGTTAAAAGGCATTTCTTCAATAAAGCGGACATCTACCGGAAGGTCTTTTGTAAGCGTTACCAATGGAATGATATCTTCAATATTTTCCCCTTCCATGACTACCGTATTGATTTTTACTTTTATATGATGTTGTAATAAGCTGTTTAAAGTTTTCATCACCTTATCAAAACTATTTCTTCTGGTGATCCGGAAAAAGCGTTCCTTATCGAGTGTATCAAGGCTTAAGTTGACAGATTTGATCCCGAATTTTTTAAGTTGCGGAATATACTGTTCAGTAAGAAGACCGTTGGTTGTTATACTGAGATCGGTAAGTCCATCTAATTGCGATATATTTTGGATGAGTTCAATACTGTTTTTTCTGACAAAAGGCTCTCCTCCTGTTATCCTGATTTTATCTACTCCCAATTCTGTAAATACCGAACAGATTCTGAGCATTTCTTCGTCAGTCATTAATTCCTTTTGCTTAATCCAGGTAAGACCGTTTTCCGGCATACAGTAGGTGCAGCGGAGATTACACCGGTCTACGATAGCAAGCCGAAGATAGTTTATGCTCCTTCCAAATTGATCTGTCAACATTTAAATATAATAAGTCTTATTACAAATATACTGAATGTTTTTCTTCGAAAACGGTAATTCTATACTTGCAGATAATAGACAATATTTATTTCACAATTCCGGATATTAATGAGTATTATCGAATTTAAGTAACTTTATCGGACATTAAATAAGGGATGCAACAAAAGAATAATTCAGCTGTATTGAAAAAAGAGGATAAAAAAGACATTGATGTTATTTATCAGGGCGAAATAAGTTCTTCCGAGCTTAACCGTTTTCCTGACAATTCTTTCACAATCATTATTTTAGATGAATGTATTGATGGTAACTGTATTACGGATATTGATACGTATACCTTAAATTCCCGGCAATTATTTGTTCATCTCCCTAAAAGGAAATATATATGGAATCTGCCTTCGCATGCGAGTGGCAGAAGGCTGATCATTAATGATTCTATTCTTGAAACATTTTCTCCTACATTAAAGCATACTTTTTCGCCTCACAGCACATACGAAATGATCCAGTCTAACGAAGAAGCCTATGAAAAATTCAGTATGGAGTTTGATGCGATTCGTAAAGAAATACATTCGGAAGTTGTATTTCCGGAACTTATTAATGCAAGGGTAAGACTTTTGGCGTTGATGATTAACCTTTGGATAGAGCAGATGCATGGAAAATCTGCATTGAATGATTACAATAATCCTGCTTTCCGGTTCCATGAACTTGTCGAAACCTACTACAAAACGCAAAAAGGTGTCGCCTTTTATGCTGAAGAGCTATGCATTACTCCCAATTATCTAGGAGTTCTGTGCAGAAAGCAATATAAAATATCTCCATTAGAATTTATAAGACAAAGGATATTATTGGAGGCAAAGAAATTATTACACAGTTCAAATAAATCAATTAAAGAAATAGCTTTTGAGCTTGGATTTAATAATTTCTCTCATTTTTCGTATTTTTTCAGAAAACAAACAGGCTGGACTCCCAAGAGTTACAGAATGGCTATGGGAAAAAGTTAAATTTAATCAACATAGAAATAAAGATATGTCTTTGTTGACATACAAGTAGCTATGACAGAAAATCTGATGTGCAGATTGAAATTTTGTCAATTCTAGCTTTAAAAATTAAATTCTAAATGTCTCAATAGTAAAAGAAAAGTTTGGATTACAGATTTTATAGGTATAAAAAATGAGACAACTTTTTAAAAGTTGTCTCATTAAGTGAGCGCGAAAGGATTCGAACCTTTGACCGTCTGCTTAGAAGGCAGATGCTCTATCCAGCTGAGCTACGCACCCTTAGAAGTTGATTCTCGCTTAGTAAATAAGCACATTAAAAAGTCGGGGCGGCAGGATTCGAACCTGCGACCTCCTGGTCCCAAACCAGGCGCGATGACCGGACTACGCTACGCCCCGAATATATAAGAAGAGCGGAGGGTAAGGGATTCGAACCCTTGCGACACTTTCGCGTCGACAGTTTA
>CBFQYI010000054.1:0-14564 GCA_965720825.1 uncultured Chryseobacterium sp.
GAAACCGTATCCTGAAATGAGCTGTCTGTAATATCTAAAGCCAATTTTGTTTCTTTTATTTTAATTAATATAATTTTCTTTTAATCCTGTATTGGATGTTCAAAATTACGCTTTTTAGAGCACAAGCCTATCTATGCTCAACATTAGTTTTTTCTATAGTGTAATCGCTTGAAATTTCCTTTAATGCATTGACCAACGTATCAATCTCCGCTTTGGTCGTCATATGGCTGAACGAGATACGTAATGGAGTACAGTGATCCATTTCATCCTCAGAAAGTACCATCATCATTACCATTGAAGGTTTTGAAGCTCCTGATGAGCATGCACTTCCCTGAGAGATCGCAATCCCTTTCATATCCAATTGAAGTCCTATGAGTGGATTTTTATATGGCAATAAAGCACTTAAAACGGTATAAAGACTGTTTTCTTTTTCAGCACTTCTTCCATTGAATTTAATTCCTTCTATTTCAGCAGAAAGTCGTTCAATTGCATAATCCTTTATACTCTGCATATGGTTGGTATATTCCTCCATATGATTCAGAGAAAGTTCTAAAGCTTTTCCTAATCCTACGATACCGCAAACATTTTCTGTTCCTGCTCTAAGACTTCTTTCCTGAGGTCCTCCGGTAATAATTCCTTTTAAACCTGTAGCTTTTCTGATAAATGCAAATCCAGCTCCTTTTGGTCCATGAAATTTATGGGCACTGCAGGATGCGAAGTCAACGGGAATATCAGAGAAGTCAAGGTTCATATGAGCCATTGTTTGTACCGTATCTGAGTGGAAAAGTGCATGATGCTCCTTGCAAAGCTGGGCAACCTGTTTAAGGTTGATGATATTTCCAATTTCGTTATTGGCATGCATTAAGCTAACCAATGTTTTTTTATCTGAAGCTTTTAAAAGTTCTTCTAATTTAGCAAGATCAATATCTCCTTTTTCATTCGGGCGGATGTAGCTTACTTCTACTCCTTTTCTGCTTTTCATATCCAGAATACTTTCAGAAACGCATTTATGTTCCAGAGGAGAACTGATGATTCTTTCTACTCCAAGGTGTTCTACCGAGGATTTGATGATCATATTGTTTGATTCGGTACCACAGGAAGTGAAAATGATTTCAGCAGGAGTTACATGAAGATAGTCTGCAACCTGTCTTCTTACATTTTCAATAAGGATTTTAGCTTCCTGACCAAAACTGTGTGTTGAAGACGGGTTTCCGAAATTCATTTTCATAGTGCCAACCATTGCATCTATGACTTCTTCTGCAAGCGGAGTGGTTGCGGCATTATCTAAATATACTTTATCCATTATTATTTTGAATATTTTAATTCTACAGAGGTAAATTGGTAATCTGCGGGAACAGTAAATATAAACCAAGGGCTTGAAATCACCTGAATTTCCATTCCACCGGAAGGTTCTCCAGCCGGAACTTCTACATACAAAATCTGATTTTTCACAGATACATTTTTAATTTCTTCAATTTTGTGGCTTCCTGATCTGAAAGTTCCCAAATTGTATAAAACGACTTTTTTATTTTTCGGAAACTGCGGATATTTGATATAAGATTCTTTTCCCAGTTCTGAAATACCAAAACTTCCGCTGATAATATTGCGAAAATCCTTTTCGTCTTTAATGATCTTAAAGCCGGGAGCATCGGTTCCTCTCTGATTTTCAGAAACAAGGAGTTCAGCATTTGCCTGCATAGCAGAAGACTTCTGAGATGAAGTGCTTGCACAGCTCATGAAGATCACTGCACATGCGATTAACGGGCTTTTCATTTTTTACAATTTTATCTCCCAAAATTAGTGAAAAAATTGGTAATGTCCCTCATTTGCCCATTTCAACATTGGCCGATCTCCTGAAGTATCCCCAAATGCAATAATTTTATCGTACTTAGAATCGTTGATTTCTTCTTTAATTCTTACCAGTTTTTCTTTCCCGTTACAGTTTTTTCCTACAAAATTCCCGGTAAAAACTCCGTTCTTAAACTCTGCCCGCGTAGAAACAAGCTCCATTTTCAATTCATCAGCGAAAGGTTTTACCCAGATATCTAATGATGCGGTTACCAATAAACTCTGTGTATTATTCCTATCGATATTTTTTATAAAGTCTAATGCATTTTCCCTCACTATTTTAGGATAATGCTGTTCAAAAAACTGTTTAGACTTCTGTTCGATTTTTTGTTGGGTCTGTCCTCTTAAAATAGAACCGATAAAGCTTTTTTTCACTTTCTCCGTTTCAGCCAGTTTTAGCTTCAGCAGAATAAAAAGAGGTACATGTCTTAAAAATTGTATACGATATTTTGTAGAATCGTAAAATTTAAGATACATAAACATTGTATCTTTATACGTAAGGGTTCCGTCAAAATCAAAACAATACAATTTTTTCATTTTTAAAGCTTTAATTTCTTGAATATAAACTCAGGGATATTCCTGATAATCATCATAATAATACTCCAAACCGGCAAAACATATGCCACATTCTTCTCCTTTTTAAAGGCTTTATAAATACAGGAAGCGGCCTGTTTTGGAGTTGCTGTCAGTTTCGGATTTAAAGGCAGACCTTCTGTCATCTTGGTTGCCATAAACCCCGGTTTTATGGTAAGAACGTGTACTTTTTTATCAAAAAGATAGTTTCTCAAGCCGCTCAGATAAGCAGTAAAAGCTGCTTTTGCACTTCCATAGATAAAATTGCTCTGCCTTCCCCGGTCTCCCGCCACGGATGAAAGCCCGATAATCGTTCCGGATCTTCTGCTTTCAAATTTATGGGCAAAATAATTCATCACAGGAACCAGTTTTGAATAATTGATATCAATGATACGTTCTGTATTTCTGTTATCATACAATCCTTCTTCGGTTCCTTCGCCTAAATATCCTACGGCACAAAATAATACATTTGAATTGATATTATCAAATCTATTGTAATCAATTTCTTTTGTCAGATCCAGTTCAATGACTTCCGCCTGCTGTAGAAACTTTACATCAATGTGTCTTGCAAAACGCTCTGTAGTTTCTTTATTTGAGGTAAAAAGATAGATTTTTTCAAACTTTTCTCCTTCCTGAAGCGCTTTTTCCACAAAAGCCTGTGCCACTTCAGATGTACTTCCCAGAACTATCATTATGAATTATTATTTATGATTCTTTTGTGCTGTAAAGACACAAATTTAGGATTTTGAATATTTTTCAGGTAACTGGTAAGTGATGATCTGCTCATGCTGTCTTTGGTAAGATAAATTCGTCCTCCGAACTCCTGAACAATGGCATCCAGCTGATCTACCAGCTTTTTCAGTTTTGAATTAACTTTAAAATCCAGAGCCAACGTGTACCCTTCCACTGGAAATGAGTTGTAAGCCTGAGGATTGTTTTTTCCAAAAAGTTTTAAAACCGCTAAGAATGATCCGTTCCCACTTTTGGCAATCGTTTCAAGGATTCTTTTCATTCCTTCTTTTCCAGTCTCTTTAGGAATTACCATCTGATACTGTATAAAACCGGACTTTCCATAGATTTTATTCCAATCTGTGATAGCATCCAAAGGATAGAAAAACGTTTCATAATCGATAAAGTTTTTCACTTCTTTTTTAGACTGTTTTTTATAGTACAACCAGTTGAATATTTTTACGGTAAGGGCATTCAGTACAAATCCCGGAAAATAAAAAGGAACAGTAGGCTGTAATTTTTTCTTTAGTCTTAAAGGTGTTTTTGAAAAACTCTGAGGAAGTTCATGCTGGAAGGCATGTTCTCCTCTCATGAGAATACTTCTTCCGATATTTTTTCCTTTCTGAAGGCAATCAATCCACGCAACAGTATAGGTCCAGTTTTCACTTTCATCAAACAGCTTAAATATCTCATCCAGATTTTCCGCTTTGATGCTTTCCTGGCGAATATATGCGGATTCTATATTTTTAAGTTTAAATTTTGCGGTAAGAATAATTCCTGTAAGTCCCATTCCACCAATGGTAGCCCAGAATTTTTCTGCATTTTCATCTCTGGAACAGGTAATAATTTCACCTTTCTCAGTCATTAGCTTAAATTCAATCACATATTCTGAAAAACATCCTTCTGCATGATGGTTTTTCCCATGAACATCAGAAGCTATAGCTCCTCCTACTGATACAAATTTTGTCCCGGGAGTAACGTAAAGAAAGTATCCCTGTGGAACAGCTATTTCCAGTACATCTGAAAGCAGCACTCCTGATTCACATTCTATGATCCCGTTCAAACGGTCAAAATTGATGAATTTATTTAATTTTTTAGTTGAAAATATAGATTCTCCCAACGAAGCATCCCCATAGCATCTTCCATTTCCTCTTGCAATAACTTCGTTGTGACTGAGTACAAATTCTTTTATTTTTTTGAAACTGTCCTCAGATCTCATTTCCTTCTCTACTATTGGGAAATTCCCCCAGTTTGTAACTTTCTGTGTGAAATTCGGTTTCATTTCTTAAAATAAATTTGAATTAAAAATGCAACTACCCAAAGCAATAAAGTAACCTGTATGTAACGGTCTCTGTAAACAATTTTTGTAGGAGATTCCGTTCTGTTGTAAACCAATGTCTGCTGAAGATATCTTAACAACGCAAATACAACAAAAATCACGGTATAAAAAACTCTTTCGTGAAATCTTTCCTGAACTTCCGGAGAAAGGGTAAACATCAGATAACAAACAATAGCCAGTGTAATAGAAATGGATAAAGCAATATCTGCAAACTGAACGTTATATCCATCCAGTGCTTTTCTCGTTTTTCCTGAAACCTGGGCATTGATAAGTTCTCCCCTTCTTTTTCCTATAGCCAGTACCAAAGCCAATACAAATGTCAATAGAATTGCCCATTGTGAGATACTGATTCCGGTAATATAACCTCCAGCCAGTACACGCAATACAAATCCTATGGCAATAATAAAGATATCAATGATAGGAACATGCTTCAACCTGAAAGTATAGGCAAGATTCATAATCACATAAAACCCTATGATGATTGCAAATTTCCAAAGAAATTCATGGAAATAAAGTTGAGTAAAAAATACAAGACCAATATCTGCAATGATAAGACCTATCAGAATTCCTATCGCTTTTGATTTTGAAATAGCTCCACTTGCTAATGGTCTTCTTCTTTTTTCCGGGTGCTTTCTGTCTGCTTCAATATCATTGTAATCATTCAGGATATAGACCACACTTGCGGCAAGCGAAAATATGACAAATGCAAAAATGCTTTTGAGAAGCAGATCTATATTGGTAATATTACCTGAAAAGAACAGAGGGACAAATACAAAAAGGTTTTTCACCCATTGCTCCACACGGAGCAGCTTTAAATATTTCTTCATTTATGTTATTTCAAATACAAAAATAATAAATTCAAAATTCCTAGCATAAAAATACAAAAAAAACCGCCGGGGCGGTCTTTTACGAAAATATTTATATATTAAATTAACTATTGGCCTTGTTTGGCATCGTTAATCATTTTTTCATTGGCAGTAATAGCAAACTCCACTCTTCTGTTTTTAGCTCTTCCTTCATCGGTATCGTTGCTTGCTACAGGCATTGCTTCACCTTCACCTTTTGTAAACATTCTGCTTGATGCAATTCCTTTTCCTGATAAATAAGCTTTTACAGCATCTGCTCTTCTTTGAGAAAGTTTAAGGTTGTATTCATCCGAACCTTTGCTGTCTGTGTGACCATAGATATTAATATTCGTATCCGGATTGTTAACCAGTACTTCAGCTAATTTATCAAGGTTTGTCTGTGCCACAGAAGTAAGATTTGAAGAGTCGAAAGCAAAGTTAACAATACTTTCATTCATTGTTACTTTAATACCATCTCCTACTCTTTCTACCTGAGCACCTGGTAAAGTTTCTTTAATATCTTTTGCTTGTTTATCCATTTTGTTACCGATAACGTTACCAGCAACACCACCGATAATACCTCCTAATACAGCTCCGATAGCACCGTTTCCTCCTCTACCTACATTGTTACCAAGGATACCTCCAAGTACTGCTCCTGAAGCAACACCTACTGCTGTACCTCTTTGTTGGTGATTTGAATTCTGAACCGCTTCACAGCTTGTCAATAATAATGCTGATGACAAGAAAAGGGCTCCTACGTATGTTTTTGTAAATTTCATTTTTTTTGATCTTTTATGTTGATAAATTATTTCATTCCTGCTCTCTGGAAGTTGTAAACTACTTTTACATTACCTCCTTCAAAAGGAACATCTTGCTCAAGTGAAAACTGATCTGTAGTCTGATTGATCATTGTAAGGCTGTAACCAGCTGTATTTTGTTTTGCTTTTGTACCTGTAGCAATTTTTTTAAACATAAACGTATTACCGCCTTTTACTTCAAATTTGATAGGCTGTGTAATTGCCGGGCAATCTCCACCACCGTTTAAAGTATACGCTCCTGTCCAGTTATTAGGAATCAATCTCCAGTGGCTTCCTACGAAGCACTGTGCGTCTGCACCTTCGTCAAAAGGTTTAATTTTATAACCTTTATCATAATCTATGCTCACAATCTGCCAGTCTCCTTTCATTTTCAGGAAGTCGGCTCTTTGATTTTGAGATGTAGCTGCTTTGTTAACAGAGGAACACGAAACTGCAAAAAGTGATGTTCCCAACATCCCTGCAAGTAGTAACTTTTTCATTTTGTTGTTTATTATTTTGTTACTATAAAGTTACAAAAAACCGTGCCAAAATTTAAAATAAAAAATAAAAAGTCCGAAAAAATTCGGACTCTTTATGGTTTCTCCTTAAACAGAGGGAGATAAATTATTTTTTAACAGCCTTTTTTACGGATTTCGAAGGCTTGGCAGTGCCTGAAGATTTACCTTTATAGAAATTGGTATATGCATATTCTGCGGCTTTTTTCAGGTCAATAACCCCACCAGCCTGAGATTGGTCTCCAAATCCATCTGCTGTACTTGGATTGCTGCTTTTCACAAGAGCTTCGATGATCTGATAAGGCTTCAGATCCGGCATATAAGCAAGTAAAACAGCTGCTCCTCCAGCTACTACTGGGGAAGCCATAGAAGTACCCTGAAGATATTTATATTCGTTTTTAGGAACGGTAGAATAGATTTCTTCTCCCGGAGCAAAAACGTTTACCATTTTTTTATTGTAATTAGAAAAATCCGCTCTCAGGGCATTGTTTTTATTGGTACTTGCCCCTACTACAAGAACATTGCTTACAAACGGTTTTTCGTCGGTAACATTTTTAAAGTTGGTAGGATATGCCAGATGTTCTGCTACATCTTCATTTTCGTTACCTGCAGCTTTTACTAAAAGTACTCCTTTATCTTCGGCATATTTGAAAGCATCCCAAACTACATTCTTACCAGGAGAAACCGGTTTTCCAAAGCTCATATTTAATACTTTCGCACCGTTATCTACTGCATATCTGATCGCATTAGCAACGTCTTTATCTCTTTCATCACCATTAGGTACTGTTCTTACAGACATGATTTTAGCCACTTTGGAAGCAACTCCATACTGAACTTCTTTTCCTTGCGGAAGTCCGGCAATAATACCTGCTACGTGAGTTCCATGTTCTGCATCCGGCCCTTCATAGTGATTATTTCCATAGATTTTTTCAGAATAGTCATCGTAGTTATCCCCTACAATCTCTTTTCTTGGGTCATAAGAAAGGTCATATTGTTTTGCTGCAGGAGCAAAATGATCGATAGCTTCTTTCATTTCGTCCTTCATCTTTTTTTCAAATTCCTCTGCTGATTTCCCTTTGAATTCCGGGCTTTGTGAAATCTGGCCTAAAAAATCCAGGGCAATAGCATCTCTCTGATCTGTTGGAGCTTTGATAGCGGCAATAGTTTCAGCAGTTACAGGCTTACCTCCTAATAGCTTTACCATATTAGGAATCAGCTCGTTCAACATAGAATAGGTCTGAAAGTTTTGTTTTGCCTCAATACTTTTTTTATTAAACATATCTTTGGCTTTCATATACATCTCAAACTCATCCTTCATTTTAGCCTGGTTGGCTTTATTTTTTGTGGAATCATCACCTTCGAAAACAGGCTTATATTTGGCAACCACTCTCGTCACCTCCATGTTATCGATATCAATATCACCGTTTTTACCACCTATAAAATTCCATCCGTGTACATCATCAATATATCCGTTTCCATCGTCATCTTTACCATTTCCGGGAACTTCATTAGGGTTTGACCAAAGATTCTTTACCAATCCGGGGTGATCTACCTGTACTCCACTGTCTAACACTCCCACCACTACGGTTTTAGGCTTCAAGCCTTTAGATTCCAAGTATTTATAAGCATTTGCTGTATTTACTCCATATACTTTTGAAGTTGAAAAATCTTTATGATACCATGTCATCAGATCTTTATCTTCGTTGGGATCAATACTTTTAGCTTTAGATTCCTGTGCAAAGGAGAAACTAAAACCTGCAAAAAAAACTGCAGCTAATAATACCTTTTTCATATGTTGATATTTAATTTTTAAAGACATATTCCAATCGCCACCTTATGTTTTCTATCCTGAAAATTTCATCAAAAGCGATTGTATGTTAACCTAATTGTTTTATATTTTTTATATACACTAATGATTCCGGGCCTTTATTACAAATAAGATCAAGGACCGAAAGATCTTCCAAAAATCCTAATTTATCAGAAAATGTCTGGTAATATTCTTCCATCTGAAATTCTGAAGGAAGCTTTGCCGAAAACTTTTCCCTGAAATTGATACTCTCCGGATTTTTGATATATTCTTCATTCAAAGAGTGTGCCTTTTCTGTTTTCAGTATCTGTTGGATCACTTCTATCCCTTTAAGGTTAAAATCCAGAAGGAACTTTTCTTTAAGGTCAAATATTTTTCTGAACTTATCTTCATAATATTCGAAATAAGGGGAGCTCTGGTATGCGGTCTTAATGGATTTCCAATGAAGCGTTCTCCAGTCTTCACGGTAAGAGATCTCTACGTCTTTAAATTCTCTTTTCCCGTTATGGTTAATGGGAATTATTAATGACAATTTTCCGTTAGCTCCATAGATGTTGGCTCTATTTCTGTATGTCTGCTTCGGGAAATTTTCAAACTGTTCAAATACAATTTCATTCTCAGGATTCAAAAACACTGAGAACCATGAGATTGGGGGCATATAAAATGCCGGCAATAATACATTCGTCATATTCATAATACAAAAATGAAGTATTTTTTCAAATACTTCATTCTATTTTAAGTTTAATTTTTCTATTAGTCGTCTTCAGTTTTTTTCTTTCCGAATAATTTTACGAAATACTCCCATCCGAAGAACAAGATCAGGATCATCGCTGCAACCCACCAGTAAGAAGTCTTATTGGCTTCTCCTGTATTGGTAGCTTTGAACATTCTTTCCCAACGGATTTTAAATGGTGCCTGATAAGTAGAACTGCTGTCAGAGAATGCACCCTGAAGACTCATCCATGTAAACATTGGTTTTCCAACAATATTTTCTTCCGGAACGAAACCAAAGAATCTTGCATCTAATGAAGCATCTCGGTTGTCACCAATCATCATATAATAATCCTGCTGAATGGTATACTGATTCGCTTCTTTTCCGTTGATAAAAATCTTTCCGTTTTTCTTTTCTAAACTGTTGTGCTCATATTCAGAAATAATCCATTGATACATTGGAAGTGTCTCTTGATTGATCGCCACCACATCTCCTTTTTTAGGAATTCTGACTGGTCCGTACCAATCCTGATTCCAAGGTTTGTTGATTGGGAAAATGGATTGTGTTGTATCGATTTTAGTTTTAGCTTCGTCTCTGTAATATACTGCAGCTTCTCCTTTTGGTGAAACTTCTTCCTTCATATCAATAACGTGAGGAAGTTCTTTAATTTCTTTAGCCGTTTTATCTGTTAAACCCTGGAATCCATAAAGGAAACCTCCGTTATTTTGCTGCACTTCCTGAACCGGTAAGAATCCATAAGCTTTATATAAAGTAGGGATGTCTAATTGAGCATCCGTTGTTACAAGGTATCTGTGCTGTACTTCCTGATCTCCTAAAACAGTCTCCGGCTTTCCGTTAACGAAAAGTCTTCCTGCTCTCATTTCAAAAGTATCTCCTGCTGTAGCCACACATCTTTTTACGTAAGGATCTTTTCTGTCAATAGCAGTATGTACGGAATCCTGAGGATAGTTGAAAACAACTACATCATTTTTCTGTGGTTTATTGAATTGTAAAATTCTTGTGTAAGGAAGTTTCACTCCATCAACATAAGATTTCGGATCATCTTTAGGATTTCCTTTCTGTCCTGTATCCATAATGGTTCCCTGAAGGAAAGGTATTGCTACCGGACGCATTGGAAGTCTGTATCCGTAGCTCCATTTGTTTACAAAAAGGAAGTCACCTACCAATAATGTTCTTTCCATAGATCCTGTAGGAATCCCGAAAGGCTGTGTTACAAAAACGTGGATAATGGTAGCGAAGACTACAGCAAAGGTAATGGAACCAATGAATGTATCTTTCTTTTTATCATTTTTCTCTTCGTCTGTAAGAAAGAGATCGTTTGCATTTTCATCTTCTAACTCTACATCTTTAGAATAGTTGATGACCGCCATATAAATAAACGGCAGAATCACAGTAAGAATCTGATCTTTGAAAAGTGTTTTTCCAAACTTCTTCACTAAATAAAGATGAAAAACAGACATCATGATTGGCCCTACAATCGGAAGATAAGAAAGGATTGCCCACCATTTCGGATGTTTTGTTTCTTTAAGAATAATGAAATAGTTATAGAAAGGGATAAAAGCAAACAAAGGGCTATACCCCATTTTCTTGAACAGTTTCCAAGATGAAATCCCCATCAATACGGATAGTATGAGGACATATACTGTATAAGTTAAAAAATAATTCATAAATTTTTGTGCCTATTCTTAAGATATAAATAATAAAAATGATGAGTAATAAATGATAAAAGCAGTCCGCTGTTTACAATTCACTATTCATCATTTCCTGCTTATTGGTCTGCAATTTACAGAATTTGTTACAAATTAAAGCCCCAAAACGTCTTTCATTGCGAAGTTTCCTTTTTTATCTTTAATCCACTCGGCAGCGACTACGGCTCCCAGTGCAAAACCGTTTCTGTTGAAAGCGGTATGTTTGATCTCGATTTCGTCTACTTCGCTTCTATAATATACGCTGTGTGTTCCCGGAACTTCGTCTTCACGTACTGCAAAAATTCCCAGCTGCTTGCCTTCTGTTTCTTCCAGCTTCCAGGCATCGAATTTCGGATTGTTTTGAATGATTCCTTCTGCAATGGAAATTGCTGTTCCACTTGGAGCATCTTTTTTATGGATGTGGTGAATTTCTTCCAGCTGACAGGAATATTCATCAACGTTTTTCATCAGAGCCGCCAGCTTTTCGTTGAGAGCAAAGAATAAATTTACTCCTAAACTAAAATTAGAACCGTATAGGAAAGCAGTTCCATTATCTACCGCCAGTTTTTCAATTTCAGCTCTTTGATCCAGCCATCCTGTTGTTCCGCAAATCACCGGAATTTTATTTTCAAGACAAGCTTTGATGTTTTCAAATGCAACTTCCGGCAGTGAGAATTCAATCACAACATCCGGATTATTAAGATTCTCAGCAGTTGGGGTTTCCTTCAGACGGGCAACTACTTCATGACCTCTCTTCTGTGCGATCTCATCAATGATCTTACCCATTTTACCGTACCCGACTAATGCTATTTTCATATAATCTTTTTATTTTTTAATCTGCATCCGATCCTCAGAACTTCTGCAGGTGTATTGTCTTTTAAAATCTGTAACTTAAACTGAATCCTGTTTTTGGCGCGCTGTACCCATACTGATCCTGAATAACCGATGGTTTAAAAACCAAATCCGGGTCATGGCGGCTTTCGTAAAGGTGTGCATCTACTACAGCGTCTACAATATTCAGAATATAGATCAAACCTGTAATGGCAATGGCATAATCCCTTTGTCTTTTGGCTCTGTCCTGTGCGTTACCCAAAGCTTTTTTGTCCAGCCACGGGTGACTGTCTACAAATTCATTAGGGGTACCATTCAGTTTTGCCACGTAATACTCACGGTATTTTTTGTATTGATTATCATTCCATACAGCAATACCAACCCCAGCACCTACGGCTCCCCAGACAATGGGAATTTTCCAGTATTTTTTGTTATAAAACTGTCCTAATCCCGGTAAAACAGCAGAATATAATCCCGCTCTGGTAGGGTTTAGCTTTATAGTTTTTGCTGTGGGACCATTGGCTTTTTCAAGATCTTCAATAATCTTTGCTTCTGTTTTGCTTGGTTTTACCACACGAGGTTCTTCTTTCGGAAGAGTCTGCATCCGAACGGTATCGATAGGTTTTACTTGTGAGTAAGCCAATGCAGCGATACACAAGAAAAATGTGAAAAATATTTTCTTCATTTATTTAATATGGGATAAAATATATTCCAGCTCTTCTTCATTTTTGAAGTCCAGAACAATTTTACCTTTTTTACCATTTCCAGAAGATTTGATCTCTACTTTTACGTCTAAGATATCTGCGATGGTCTTCTGGGCTTTTTTATAGTTATTGGAAAGCTCCACTTTTGCTTTTTTGGCAGCAGGAGACTTCGGATTCTTCAATGCAGCAGCAGCCTGTTCAGCCTGACGAACGTTTAATTTTTCTTTGATAATAAGATCAAATAAAACCTGCTGATCTTCTTCACTTTCAAGACTGATTATCGCTCTTCCGTGTCCTGCAGAAATCTCACCGCTTCTGATGGCATTCTGAATATCCGGATTTAATCTTAACAGTCTGATAGAATTGGTAATGGTACTTCTGTCCTTTCCTATTCTCTGGCTTAGGTTTTCCTGAGTAAGACCGATTTCCTCTAAAAGCCTATGATAGGTTAATGCTATTTCGATAGCATCAAGGTCTTCTCTCTGGATATTTTCAACAAGAGCCATTTCAAGAAGCTCCTGGTCATTTACTAAACGGATATAGGCAGGAATAGTCGTTAACCCTGCAATTTTAGTTGCCCTGTAACGTCTTTCCCCGGAAATGATTTCAAACTTCTCTCCATCTTTTCTCAGGGTAATCGGCTGGATTACGCCTAAGTTTTTAATGGACTGTGCAAGTTCGTTTAATGCTTTTTCATCAAAATAAGTTCTCGGCTGCGTTGGGTTCGGATAGATATCTTCAAGCGCAACTTCCACAATATTTCCCACAAACTTATCTGCTCCTTCATCAGTAGCGGAATTGATAGTTGCTTTGGATTCTGCACTTAAAATGGCGCCCAAGCCGCGTCCCATAGCTCTTTTTTTGTCCTTCATAGATATAATTGATAAATGATGTTTGAAAAGTGATGCCTAGCATTCACTTGTTGGCCATTTATTATTAATTTAATTCTTTATTAAGTTTTCATTCTTCAAAAGAACTTCTTCAGCTAACTGAATATACTGAACCGCTCCTTTACTTTCTGCATCATAGTTCAGGATACTTTCTCCAAAACTTGGTGCTTCACTCAATCTTACGTTTCTGCTGATAATGGTTTCAAAAACCATCTCAGGGAAATGTAGATTTACTTCTTCAACAACCTGATTGGATAATCTCAATCTGCTATCGTACATGGTAAGAAGAAGACCTTCTATTCCAAGATCTTTATTATGGATCTTCTGAACATTTTTAACGGTATTCAAAAGTTTCCCAAGCCCTTCTAATGCAAAATACTCACACTGGATCGGAATGATTACAGAGTCTGCTGCCGTAAGCGCATTTACCGTAATAAGACCTAAACTCGGTGCACAGTCGATGATAATATAATCGTAATCATCTCTTACACTTGCCAGCGCTTTTTTCAGCATATACTCACGATCTTCCTTGTCTACCAATTCAATTTCCGCTGCTACCAGATCGATATGCGACGGGATGATATCCAGGTTCGGAGTTGCAGTTCTCTTGATACACACTCTTGTATCTGCACTGTGCTCCAGTAGATTATATGTAGAATACTGAACATCTTCAACACCCAGACCGGATGTTGCATTCGCCTGAGGATCAGCATCAATGATTAATATTCTTTTTTCCAATACTCCTAATGCTGCTGCCAAATTTACAGCGGTGGTAGTTTTACCAACACCTCCTTTTTGATTAGCAATACCTATGATTTTTGCCATTATTAGAACTTTAAGTTTCAAAAATACACTTTTTTCTTTGCTCTCGGTGAGTGGGGAAAATCAAAATTGAGTTAAAATATTGTTAATAAGCAATTTAACAATAAAAAAAATTATCCACAAAAAAAATTCTTTGTGGATAACTATTTGAAATTTACTTTTCCGTATTAATTCTCAAATTTCATGGAGATGGGAAATTTGAAATAACTTCTTACGTATTCTCCTTTTTTGTTTTTGGCCGGGATCCATTTTCCTCTGTTGGAAATCATTTTAATTGTTCTCATTGCCTCGTTGTTAAAATCGGCGTTGGTTCCGTTAGCTTTTACCCCTGAGATGGTTCCGTCCATTTCTACAATAAAGGTAACTGTCGTCTTGACAACATCTTCTGATTCAAATCCTGAACCATCAAAGCTGTTCATTACTTTATTTCTGAAGGAGTCTAT
>CBFQYI010000055.1:0-14388 GCA_965720825.1 uncultured Chryseobacterium sp.
CAGATCTTCCCACTGATTATTTAAACTCTACGACTAATGGAGTGATCTGGGGTGAAGGAGCCAGCTTTTTTGTTGTAGGAAAAGATAAGACCGAAAGCTCTTATGCCAAGCTTAAGAATATCCATATCAGCAATAAAGTTGAATTGTATGAAGTACAGAACTTTATACAAAATTTCTTAACTCAAAACAGTATTTCAACTAGTGATATTGATGCTGTTATTTTAGGATTCAGTGGAGATGCACAATCAGATATGTATTATACAGAAGCCATGAATCTGTTTCCGGATTCAGCACAGCTGTATTACAAACATTTGAGCGGAGAATTTAACACGGCAAGTGGTTTTTCAACTTTTATAGCCTGTCATATCCTGAAGGAACAGCAGATTCCGGAAATTATGATGATTAATTCTGAGAAAAAAGGCACCGTGAAAAATGTCCTTCTTTACAATCATCTGGCGGGTGATGATCACAGTTTGGTATTACTGGAAAAAGCTTAATTGGCGAAAAGTCAATAGCGTTTACCATGTAATTAAAGCAGTACTGTTGTCATGCTGACGAAGGAAGAATCTCGGCTTTGTATTATAGATTCTTCATTTCGCTCCGCTACATTCAGAATGACAAATGGGTATAAATCCAGAAAATTTAACCATAAAAAAGTAATCAGCAATGAAACATTATCCCTTCATCCTGTTCTATCTTTTCTGTAACGTTTTTATTTATGCGTTTCACGGAGGTATGTGGGTGTATTTATTTTGTTTTTTTGCGTTCTCTGCTGTAGTGGTTTGGGGTTCATTTGATATTGAACTGGGATATTTTGTGAACAGCATTACCCATAAGCGAACCAGAATCAAAGAAGTGGCTCTTACGTTTGATGACGGCCCTACTGAATTTACGCCAAAGTTTTTAGATCTTCTTAAAGAACATGAGGTTAAAGCCACCTTTTTCTATATCGGGAAACAGATTGAAAAATATCCTGAGACGTTTCAGAGAATTATTGCGGAAGGTCATACGATTGGAAATCATACCTTATCACATTCCAATTCCACCGGGTTTTTATCGACTTTAAAAATGATTGAGGAAATTGAAAGATGTGATGAAATCATGAAAAACGTGGGAAATATCGAAACTAGCCTCTATCGACCGCCTTTTGGAGTAACGAATCCCAATATTGCAAAAGCAATCAAAAAGACAAATAAAGTAAGCATCGGGTGGAATGTCCGTTCATTGGATACCATCATTGATGATGAACAGAAAATCTTAAATAGAGTTACCAAAGACCTGAAAAAAGGAAGCATTATCCTACTTCACGACACTTCAGAAAAGACTTATCGTGTGCTGGCCAATTTATTAGTATTTTTGAAGGATAAAAAATATTCAACCTTTACAGTTGATACAGTGATAAATTCAAATAGAAATGATTAAAAATATTGCTTTCGGAGCATTCTTACTGGTTTCCGGGTTCTTTTTTGCACAAAACACCGCAATGTCAGGAGCTGAAGCCAAAGCATTTGTATCGAAGGTTTCTTCAGATACAAAAGAGATTAAAACCTTACAGAGTGATTTTACCCAGACCAAAAAAATGGATTTCCTGGATAAAAGCATTGTTACCTACGGGAAAATGTCTTTGCAGACGCCCAATATGCTGAGTTGGAAATATACCAAACCGTATCAGTACAGTATTGTTTTTAAAAGCAATAAAATCTTCATCAATGATCAGGGAAAAAAATCTTCTGTAGATGCCAAGAGTAAAACATTTGAAAAAATCAATAAACTGATTGTAGGAAGTTCAAACGGAACCATGTTCAATGATCCTGAATTTACAGTAACGTATTTTAAGAATGGAAATTACAATGTCGCGAAGTTTATTCCTAAGACATCGCAGCTGTTGAAATACATCAAGCAGATTGAACTGTATTTCCCTAAAAATCAATCAACAGTTTCACAAGTAAATATGACTGAAGCTTCCGGAGATACTACCAATATTATTTTCAAAAATACAAAGATCAATGCTTCCATTCCTGCGTCAGAGTTTACTTTATAGCCTGATTCTGATCCTGGCTGTTTCCTGTAAAACATATCAGTTAACAGATGTAAAACCTGTCTCTTCTTCTGAAAAGATGGTTGAAAATTTATACTTTTCTTCCGGTGAAGATTATGTGTACAAATGCCAGATGGACATTTATAAAAACCATGTGAGCGGAATTCTGATCATCAAAAAACTGAATGAAACAACGCACCGTGTTGCGTTAACTTCAGATTTCGGGAATAAACTGATTGATTTTGAGGTTTCTGAGAATGATTTTAAACTAAATTACGTACTTCCTGATCTGGATAAAAAAATAGTCATCAATTTTCTGAAGAATGATTTTCAGCAGCTTCTGAAACGAAAATATCCGGTAAGTGAAAGTTTTGAGAATGAAAATGCTAAAATCTATCTTTCAAAAATCGAAAATAAAAGCTATTATCTGTTTTTCAACAAAGAAGATCATTTACTGAAACAGATCATTTACACTAAAAATAACAAGGAGAAAATCGATTTCACTTTTGATGCAAAAAAACCTATCTTCGCGGATAGCTTAAATCTACAGCACAAGGACTTTAAGATCAACATAAAACTATTTCAAATAACCGAAACGGAATAATTTCCTACATGAAAAAAATATATTTCTTACTTTTTGCCCTGCTCTCCGGGCTATCTTTTGCACAGGTAACCTTCAATCCGGGAATCAGAGTGGGTGCCAATATTTCACATATCTCTGACGGACCTGCCCATGAGTCTTTTTATTATAATGATAATCAAGGATATCACTATGGAACCAATGCTTATGACATCAAATCAAAAGTAGATTTTTACATAGGTTTTCAGGCCAATATCCGGTTTGCAAAATTCTACGCTCTTCAGCCGGAAATTTATTATACCCGCCAGGGAGCAAGATTTGAAAGCCAGAATCCTGCTGTTTCTTCTAAAACAGTTACTCTTTCTTATGTGGGAGGAGCAGTAGTGAATAAATTCTATTTTGAGAAATTTAATATTCATTTTGGTCCTACTTTGGAACTTCTGACAGATCATAAAAATATCGATTCTCCTATTGATGGAGATTTGGGACTGTTATTTGGAGCCGGTTATGATATAACAAAAAATATAGGCGTTGAGACCAGAATTAAAAAAGGTTTTGTACATATTAATAATGACAACACCAACGTAACATTCCAGGCAGGAGTGTATTACACATTTAATCTTAAAAAATAAGATCATGCAAACCATTCTTACAGACTTTTATACTTTAACATCATACGATAAGGCAGAAGACGGAAAGTTTACTGCTCATATTCATCTTAATAAAGACCACGAGATTTTTAAAGGTCATTTCCCTGGAAATCCGGTAACTCCCGGTGTTTGTATGATGCAGATTATTAAGGAACTGACTGAGGAATTTACAGGTTCAAAGTTATTTCTGAAAACAGCTTCCAATGTAAAGTTCATGGCGATCATCAATCCTTTTGAAACACCTGATCTGGTACTTCAACTTGATATTGCTGAAAATGAAGAAGATGTTAAAGTAAAAAATACCACTTCTTTTGGCGAGACTATTGCATTGAAATTGTCTGTAAGCTATAAAAAATAAGCAACATGAAACTAATCTTATCATTCTTTGCAGCATTTGTTTTTTTCTTTCAGTCTGATCTTGAAACCTTGAGAAACAGCTATGCTAAAGCCAATGAATCCAATAGCAATACACAAAACTTCATTGAAACTGCAGACAAACAATCCGGCTCTGATGCAGTCACTGTAGGATACAAGGCGGCAGCAAAGATTATGGAAGCAAAAATTGCTAAAAGTAACAGAAAATCACTGGTAAAAACAGGAGCAACAAGTCTTGAAAGCGTTATCAAAAGCAATCCTAATAATGCAGAATTACGTCTGATCAGAATGAGCGTTCAGGAAAACATTCCGAAAATTGTAGGATATCGTGGAAGTTTGAAGGATGATAAAGCTTTCCTGTTGAATAATTACAGCAAACAGAATACAGCGCTAAAAGGCTATATCAAAAGGTTTGCAATACAATCTAAAACCATGACAGAGGCCGAAAAAGCCACTTTAAAATAAAAAAATGTTCCTTGCTGAAGTACAAAATGCTATTTCTGAAAAGAAGATATGCGTTTTAATACCTACCTACAATAATGAAAAAACCCTGAAGAGGGTTATTGACGGCGTTCTCGACTACACCGAAAGTATTATCGTGGTTAATGATGGTTCCACAGATTCTACGGTACAGATTCTTTCTCAATATCCTCAGATTACGGTGATTTCCCTTCCTGAGAACAAAGGAAAAGGAAATGGTCTTAAAACAGGTTTCAGAGCAGCAAAGAAGTCAGGATATGATTACGCTATCACCATTGATTCGGATGGACAGCATTATCCGGATGATATTCCGGTATTTGTAGAAGCTCTTCTTCAGGAAAAAGAGGAAGTTCTTCTAATCGGGAACAGAAATATGTCTCAGGATGGTATTCCTAAAAAAAGCAGTTTCGGAAACCGCTTTTCCAATTTCTGGTTCTGGTTTGAAACCGGTATCAGGCTGGAAGACACACAGTCCGGGTACAGGCTTTATCCTTTGCATAAAATTCCAAAGAAATATTTTACCCCAAAGTTTGAATTTGAGATCGAAATTATTGTAAGAACGGCATGGCGACATGTTCCGGTAAAAAATGTTCCGATCAAAGTTTTATATGATCCGGCGGAGCGGGTTTCGCATTTCAGACCTTTCAAAGATTTCACGAGAATCAGTATTCTGAATACAATTCTGGTAACGATTACTCTACTTTATATTATTCCGAGAAATTTCGTGAATAATTTCAAAAAAAAAAGCTTTAAAAGATTCATACAGGAAGACGTCTTAGAAAGTGACGGAAGTAACCGTACGAAAGCATTTTCTATAGCACTGGGAGTTTTTATAGGACTTTCACCTTTCTGGGGATTTCAGACTCTTTTGGTGATCAGCTTATCTGTACTTTTTAAACTTAATAAAGTCCTTGCATTTGTAGCCTCCAATGTGAGTCTTCCTCCTTTTATTCCTTTTATTATTGCAGCTTCTCTATTTTTAGGAGCACCATTTGTAAGTGGTGACAGTGATATTTTAAGTCAGGATTTAAACTTTGAGCTGATTAAGAACAATCTTCTGCAATATATTATCGGCAGCTTTATTTTAAGCACCACACTTTCTGCGCTTGCAGGAATATCTTCTTTTTTGTTTCTGAATAAAGTAAGTCCGGAAAGGAATTAAAAAAGCCCGGAATAAAGTTCCAGGCTCATTATAACAAAATTTGTAATTCAATTAATTCAGGATAAACTGTGTCAGGTCTTTTAAAAACTGTTCATCCACTTTTCCTTTTGTTTCATAATCTTTTGGAGATGGTTTTCCGGAACCTGCAATAAATAAATGGCTTAATGCCGGATAAAATTTAAATACGGCTGTCTTATCATTTTTCAATGTTTCTTTCCAAAGGTTAAAGTCTTTTTCAGTTACCTGATAATCTCTTCCCCCTTGTGCAAAAAACATGGGAGCTTTTATTTTTTTAACCTCATTAAGCTGATTGTAATCCTTTAAATATTTCCAATAGGGTGCAGATTGTCCCAATGGAAGTTCTGATGAAGGTGAACTTACATTAAATTTAGATGAATTTAAAAATGCCACTTGCTTTTTTATTTCCTGAACAGCTTCAAAAGGAACTTTAGTGGGATCTATGGCATGAAGATAATCATACTGTTCTACTAATAAATCCTGTAATGGTCTCGCATTCCCGGCCATAAAAACATATTTTGAAACCTGAGCTTTTTCTGCAATTTTTGGCATCATATACGCTCCCTGGCTATGCCCAAGAATGATAATCTGATATCCTTTGTAATCAGCATTATTTTTAAAATAAAGAGCTGCGTTTACGGCATCATTGACCGTTTCCTCTTCTACAGTAGATTTTTCATTAAATGTCTCTGGGTAGGAATAGGTTCTTTTATCATATCGGTAGGAAGCAATTCCGTTGGCTAAAAGGTATTCTGCAATGTCTTTAAACGGCTTATTCTCCCCAATGGTTTCGTCTCTGTCATGTGCTCCTGAGCCATGAACGAAAATAACCAGTTTCTTTTTATTGTTGGAGGGAGGAAGCAACAGCGTTCCATTCAGTTCAATTCCATCACTTTTTATTTTAAGTGTGGTTTTCTCGTCTGGCTTTTCAAATGTTTTATGCGGGACTAAAAAGAAGCCCAGCATTTTATTATTTTCTCCAAAAGTAATCTGAATGTCAAGTTTTGTTTTTTCAAATTCGGAATAGTAATAATAGGTGTTTCCTTCATTATTTACTTCAAGGATATTTTTCAATCCTCCAACCTGACTCTGAAGCTGTTCTGGAATGGCTTTAAGCTGATCCACCGGAATTTGTCCTGCTACGGAAGGATCGAAATAAGAATGGGCTTTTTCCGCATTTTTATCTACAAGCAAAGCTTTAATGAAAGTATTTCCGATCTCTTTTCTATCCTGAGAAAAGAATAAAAGAGTAGATGCGGTAAAGAATAAGGTTAAAAGTTTTTTCATAATCAATTATTTAAAAACCACATCAGCGAATGATAGTGGTGTCATCATTATGGTAACAAATATCGAAATAATAACCAGAGCTAACTGGGTGATATGGTATATTTTTTCTCTTTCCTCCTCATTGATTTCAAAAGTAAATTTTATTTTATCAGGCCTTCTGATGATTAGCCAAATAAACACAAGAACAGCCAGATTCATCAGTACGGGAAATACAAGAAAGATTTTGCTTCCATAATTATCCTTCATACTTCCGTATCCGTGAATAGTGATGGTGTCAGGTATTGAGCTGTAAACGGTACACAAATACACAGAATAACAGATGATAATAACAAAAGGAATACAGAACAGCAGTTTTATATATTTGGGGATCATTTCAGTTTCTTTAAAGTTTTCTTCAGGTATTTTTCAACATTTTTTCTGTCGGGAACTGTTGTAATTTCTTTCGTCAAAGCTTTCTCAAACTCCATTTTTGCGCTTGAATATTCTTTTTTGCTAAAATAATACTTTCCTGACTGATAATAGACCATCCAAAAATCAGGGTTCATAGATTGATAATAAGGAATGAGATCATCTGTTAACAATATATCTTTATTTTCTGTTGCCTCATTGATTTCTTTGCCCAACATTTTAGACTCTTCATAGTGCTCAAACTCTTCAGAATCTGCGAATGGATCTCTTGCAATATTCAGTTCTGTTTTCGCCAGCAGACTTTGTGATAACTGCTTACCGGAAAAAATCTCATTCAGGTCATAGCAAACAAATTCTCCAAGCTGATAAGGATTGGAAGAAACCCAAACCAGTTTTTTCTGAGGTGAAAATATAACGGCATGGTGAGCCAATAGCTGATTGAGTGCTTTTTCATTTCCATAACCTATACTTTCATCTTTTAAGCCGTATTTATTTCTTAAAATGGAAGCCATCTTTTCGGGAGTGATCTTCTTTTCTTTCTGCAAAAGCTCCTGAAGTTTTTCATAGCGGTATTCTGAGTGGCTTTCTTCAATCTGCTTCTGATTTCTTTTGTCGTCTTTATAAGCTTCAGACTGGAAATGATTGGTGCAAAGGACTCTGCTGGTATTCTGTACTCTGTACACTCCGAAATTTTTAGGTGAAACTTCAATAATGACTGCATTTTTATCTGCTGCACTTCCCACAAGGATAGATTCTGAGACAAATACCTTTCTTTTTTTAGCAATGGCAATAGCTTCTTCTATATTTTTTGCATATTGCAAAATCTCTCTTGTAACCAGGGAAATCGGAGTCTTTGCCGTTAAAGGAATTTTTGATTTTCCGGCATTAATGGTCACGGTAATTCCTTCTTTATTCATTCCGGAAACTACACCAATCATGCCCGGCCAGCTTACTGACATATAGGGAATTCCTTCTTCGGGCTGCACAAATTCTACCAATTTATTTTTAGCAAAATCATCTCCCACATAAAAGTCAAAATTTCTTCCAATCAACAAATCTCCATCTTCAGTATTTTCATTCCATACAGCAAGAGATGTACAGCCCACCATGGCAAGGTCCTGCATCGCATGTCCTATATCATGAGCTCCGTGCAGGTAAAGATTTCTTAAATATTTGGGAGCAATAAAGTCATACTGATCGGATGAATATTGTGACAAGCCAAATAATTCAGCCTGATAATCTTCTCTTACATTGAGGTACATTTTTCTGTTGTACCATTTTAAAAAACCTCGTAACAGTCCTTGTCTGAATTTTGAGGGTACAAAACCTTCCACTTTTGAAAAGAAAATGTTCTCCTGCTTCTGCATTAAACTTTGGGTTAATGCTCCGCTATTATATCCAAGCTGCAAAGGATTTCCTTTAATATATAGTTCCCAGAGCTGCTGTTTGTTTTTAGTAAGATAATTCTGATTGTAGCTGAAAGTACTGTCATTGATCTGGTTTACTTTCGGGATCTCCAGAGCATATTGTTTTACCTCGGGAATATGTTTGATAGACTTTGAGATTCCACAGGATATGAGGAAAACACAAAAAGTGAGATAAAGAAAAATTCTTTTACAGGATGAATAAATGGTTTTAGTTTTTTTCACTTTAGTTTTTATTAATCATTTGGGTCAGCCGCATGTCTATCGTTTCTTTTCCGATAATCTCAGCACAGGTGTTAAAAGCTCCGATAGTAACGCCTAAGATCCCATGCATATTCACAGATTGTCCGGTCAGAAAAAGATTGTCAATTTTGGTACGGGGAGAAACCATCGTTTTAAGAGGATTCTCCGAGCTTTTCATGTATCCATACATATTTCCTTCACAATTTCCGATATAGTCCCGATAAGACAAAGGAGAGGAAGTATAGAGAGTTTTAATAGCATGCCTTACATTAGGAATTTTCTTTTCCAGAGCATCAAGCATTTTTTCTGTTTTTTCAAGCTTAAATCTTTCATAAGCATTTCCTCTTTCATGCTCATCGGCAACGGTATTGAAGGTATTTTCCCATTCTTTAACCTCATCAAAATCCATATACGATATCGCCGTCAGACTTTCTGCGAATTCAGGATGATGTTTTGAAGGTGTGGAAGAAAGCATATACGTTTCCGGCCATGATTCTTTCCGGTATTGGAATGCATTCCAAACCTGCTCTTCAGAGGAGTAATGATATCTGTTATAATTAAAATTCGGAAGATAATGAGGCTTTAAAACAAGATAAATACTAAAACACGATGAAACCGGCTTCCAGCTTAAAACCCTGTTCAGAAAAGATTTCTTAAGCCTCTCTTCACCAATAAGCTTAATAGTGGAACGGATTTCTATATTTGAAATAAATTGTTTGGCAGTGTATTCTTTTCCTGTTTTTGTTTTGACAGAGTTCAGTGTATTATTTTCATTAAAAACAAATTCTGAAACTTCCGAATGCTTGTGTACTTCAGCTCCATATTCCCGAAGTTTTCTGATTAAAAGTTTAGAAATCTGACTTCCTCCTTTCACACATTTGTAAGCACTTTGGATATAAGAATTTACCGTCAAAGCATGTACATAAAAAGGAACATTCTCCGAGTCTCCGGCATATAAAAAGTTTGAACCCAGTAAAACAGACTGCAGTTTTTTATTCTGGGTAACAGATTCAATGAATCTTTTGGTATTAAGGTGCAGGATTTCTTCGTTGTAATTGTCTTTTCCCACCACATGATATCGGGGAAACTGGCTGCATACATACTGAATTTCTTCACAATAGTTTTCAAGATTTTCTTTTTCTTCGGGAAAATACTTTGAAAGCTGTTCAACAAAATTCTGATAGCCCTGTGCATGAGGATATTCTATTTCATCATCTCCGAAACTGATTCTGTCATAGCCGTCTTCGTCCATCAACTGAAGTTCAAGATCATCCATGATTTCAAGATAAGAAAAGAACCGGTTCAGATTCTGTCCTTTGGATAAACCTCCAAGATAATGGACTCCGGTATCAAAAATAAGTTTATCTCTTGAAAAGGTCTGCAGATTTCCCCCATACTGGTTATTTTTCTCCAGAACGCATACTTTCAGACCTTCTTTCGCCAAAATAAGAGCTGAAACAAGACCTCCCAATCCGCTGCCGATTACAAGTATGTCGTATTCTTTCTTCAAAAGAGAATGTGCTTTTAATAATTAAGAAACAGGGAATTTAAGATATTTAAAGATTACTTTCGTAAAGTAAGCATAGAAATTTCATTAGTCATCTTAAATTTCAGTACATCTTAATGGTTTTAGTTTTTATTCGTTTTTATGGGATAAAAATAGAAAAATTAATCAACATCATCCCAAAAATCAAAATAATTAAACCATTGAAGCGGGTATTTTTTCACCATGGTTTCAAGATTCTGGACATAAGATTGTAAAAGGCCTTGTGAATCACGGTTCTTGATATTCTGTGCCACTCTTGCATACAGATGGTAATGAAGATTATCCTCTTTCATTACATAAACATATACTACGGGAACGCCTAATCTTGAGGCAATCAAAAATGGGCCGGCCGGAAATTTTGCACTTTTTCCCAGCAGTTCTGCCTCCAGATATTTGGATCCTTCGAAATAACGGTCTCCGGTAAAGCAAATAAGCTCATTATTGGACAAAGCCTGATTGATCTCAAAGATATGAGACATGTCTTCTTTTACATAGATGAACTTGATATTACTCTCTTTTACGGCAACACTTTCCAGATATTCCTTGATGACGGTAACTTCCTGGTCTGTAGTGACCAGATTGATCTGACAGTCGAAATCAATATCAGCAAAAAAATGCTCTGCAATTTCAAAATTACCGATATGAGCACTGATCAGTACTCCTCCTTTTTTAGCGGCTAAAAGATTTCTGAGATTTTCAATACCGTCAAACTCATAAGTATATTTTTCTCTCAGTCCGGCAGAAATAGCGGTTTTATCAATCAGAACTTTTCCGAAGGTAAAATAGCTTTTAAAAATAGAAGTTTTGGATTTCCAGTATCCGTAGTTCAGTCTTTTCTGAAAATAATAAAGAATGTATTGGTTGCTTTTCTTCTGAAACAACGAATAATAGGCTGCTACAAAATACAGCACACCATATGAACTTCTGATCCCGATATTTCTAATACACCAGACGAATATTCTGTATCCGAGTACTGTTCCTTTAGATTTACCTTTCCACTTGTTCATATATAGAATTTAATATAACAGAGAGCCAATGTAATAATACCTTTTTGAAGTGCCCGTTACCGGATCACTGTGATATTATTACATTGGCACATTTTATAGAATAAAGATTTACTCAATAACTACGCGTTTTTTTCAGCAATCTTATTTTCAATCGTTGTATAGAAATCATCAAATGTTACCATTTTTTTGAAATCTGCTTCTCCTAATTTCACCCCGAAATTGGATTCAATCACGACTACCATGTCGATATAATCTAAGCTGTCTAAGCCCAGTGTATTTTTAAGGTTGGCATCGTTACTGATTTCGTCTCCGTCTACCTCGAATTCGTTGACAAGAAAATCATTAACAATAGCAACAATTTTTTCCCTTTCCATGTTTTTAATCAAATTTTTTAACTATTAGTGCAGAATTGGTTCCCCCAAACCCAAAAGAATTTGACAAAAATACATCAATTTTTTGATTTTTTGTTTTTGCGACTAAATTTATCTTTTTCGCTTCATTATCAGGGTTTTCCAGATTAATATTGGGAGCAACAAAATCGTTCTGCATCATCAGAATGGAGTAGATAACTTCACTTGCACCTGCCATCCAGCACTCGTGTCCCGTCATAGACTTAGTAGAACTTACCGGAACTTCGCTACCAAAGATCTCATAGATTGCTTTTGCTTCGTTGGCATCACCAATTGGAGTAGAAGTTGCGTGAGCATTGATATAATCGATGTCTGAAGCTTTTAATCCTGACTGTTTTAAGGCTCTGTCCATTGCTAAAGCCGGCCCGTCTACATTAGGTGTTGAAATATGGCCTCCGTTTGAAGAGAAACCATATCCGATAATTTCTGCAATGATAGGTGCTCCTCTTCTTTGTGCAGATTCTAAGCTTTCAACAATCAGACTGGCTGCTCCGCCACTCGGAATCAATCCGTCTCTTTCTGCATCGAAAGGTCTGGATGCTTTTGCAGGCTCATCTTCTCTGGCTGAGAACACTCCCAATCCGTCAAAGCTCGCCATGGAATATTTGTTGGTTTCCTGAGCTCCGCCGCAGATAATCATATCCTGAAAACCATTTTTGATCATCATATAAGCCAGTCCCAAAGAATGGGAACCGCTTGCGCATGCTGCGCTGATGGTAAGATTGATTCCTTTCAGTTTAAAAATCGTAGAAAGGTTCATCGTTACCGTTGAGTTCATTGATTTGAAGATCGCTCCCGATCCCATCAATGTTGTATCTTTCTTTTCCCTTGCAATATCGATAGATTCTACGACTGCCTGGGAAACACTATCGTTTCCGTATAAGATCCCCACTTCATGAGCATCTAAGAATTCTTCGTCCAGATTCGCCTGTTTTAAGGCATCCAAGGTAGCAAGATAAGCATATTCGCTCTCCTCTCCCATGCTGACACGCTGGCGTCTGTTTAAAAGATTTTTCAGATCGGGTTTCGGAACTACTCCTGTAAGGCCAGACCTGAAACCAAATTCTTTTCTGTCCTGATCTAAAACAATACCGGATTTTCCTTGATATAGGGATTCCCTGACCTCTTCTAAAGACGTCCCGATGCAGGAATAAATTCCCATTCCGGTAATTACAACCCTATTTTCCATGTTATGAATAAATTCCTCCGTTAATATTAATCACTTCTCCTGTAATGTAAGAAGATTTTTTAGATGCTAAAAATGCTACAAGATCCGCCACTTCTTCAGCTTCTCCGAATCTGTTGGCAGGAATCATTGCTTTCAGTTCTTCTTCATTAAATTCCTGAGTCATATCTGTTTTGATGAAACCAGGAGCAACAGCATTGACGGTCACATTTCTTTTGGCAACTTCCTGAGCAAGAGCTTTTGTAGCTCCCACCAAAGCACCTTTCGCAGCGGAATAATTCGTCTGTCCGGCCGTTCCTTTTACTCCGGATACGGAAACCATATTGATGATTCTTCCGTATTTGTTACGAAGCAGCTTTTGAATAAAGAAATTGGTCACATTGAAAAATCCGTCCAGACTTGTATTGATCACACTGTTCCAGTCTTCCTTCTGCATCCACATAAAAAGACCGTCTCTTGTGATTCCGGCATTATTAACGATTACTTCTACCACCGCGTCAGGGTTTTTCTCCTGCCATTCCGTTAAAACCGCCTGTGTTTCTTCGGTGTTTCCTACATCAAATTTAAGGATTTCTCCGGTAGCGCCCAATTCTTTCACTTTAGCCAACGTTTCGTTTGCTGCCGTTTCATTTGAAGCGTAGTTGATAAGAATGTGATAGTTTTTCTCTTCAGCCAGTTTTATACAGATTGCTCTCCCGATTCCTCTGGAGCCACCTGTTACAATTGCACATTTCATGCGTTAGTGTTTATATCGTTTTTAGTTTTTTTAAGTTGATGTTGGAAGCCCTTTTTTAAAAGACAATTGATGGCAACCAATAGTTACATTCCTTTCAGATATTTCTTTACTTCCTCCAGATACGGATACATGACCATATCGTCTGAAAAAGCAGGAATAATTTTTCTGATATCATCATACAGCTCTTTTGTAGAGGATGAAACCCTATCCTGGAATCCAAGATATTCAACCGCCTGAATGATGGTAATAGCTTCAATAGCCAATACTTCAAAGGCATTTTCAATGACTTTTCTGCAAATCACAGCAGCGTTTGTCCCCATACTAACGATATCCTGATTATCATTATTGTTTGGAATACTGTGAACATACATAGAGTTCGACAACATCTGGCTTTCTGCCGTCGTAGAAGTTGCTGTAAACTGTACCCCCTGCATCCCGAAATTGAAACCTAATTTACCTAAATTGACAAAAGGAGGCAGAATTTCGTTGATTTTAGCATTCAGAAGATAGTTTAGCTGTCTTTCTGCAAGCATCGTCAGTTTCGTTACCACAATTTTAAGCTTGTCCATTTCCAAAGAAATATAATCTCCATGGAAGTTTCCTCCGTGATACACATGTCGGTCTTCAACATTGATAATTGGGTTATCATTTGCTGAATTAATCTCATTTTCAAGAACTTTTTCTGTATATTCCAACGTATCCAATACCGGACCTAGAATCTGAGGAACACATCTTAATGAATAATATTCCTGAACTTTTTCCTTGAATACTTTTTCCTGTTCTTCAAAATGGGTATAAAGATGTTCTTCTCTTTTTCTGATTAGTTTACTGTCTGCCA
>CBFQYI010000056.1:0-14354 GCA_965720825.1 uncultured Chryseobacterium sp.
ATATCGATACACATGCAGTTTTGGAAGCTGCAGGAACGAAATGGAATTTCCTGAAATTCAAACCAGGATTGGTAGGAGGGCACTGCATTGGGGTAGATCCTTTTTATCTTGCCCAAAAAGCGCAGGATGTCGGATATTATTCTGAGCTTATCCTTACAGCAAGAAGACTGAATGATTCTATGGGGCAGTTTGTTGCTTCCGAGGTTGTAAAAACAATGATCAAGAAAAGAATCAATATTACGGATGCCAAAGTGTTGAATCTTGGAATCACCTTTAAGGAAAACTGTCCGGATGTAAGAAATACGAAAGCAGCAGATGTTATTACTGCACTGGAAGACTATTCTATCAATGTGACAACGTATGATCCGTGGGCGAACCCGGAAGAAGTAATGCATGAGTATGGCATTAAATCTACAAATTCTGTGGAAGATGTCAAAGAGAAGTTTGATGCAGTTGTTCTCACAGTTTCTCATGATGAATTCCTGAATATTGATCTTTCCAGTTATTTAAAAGAAGATGGGGTGGTATATGATGTTAAAGGAATTTTAGAGAAATACGATAATCGTTTATAAAAAAGAAATTAGAATATGAAAATAGCAGTAGTAGGAACAGGATATGTAGGTTTGTCTAATGCCGTCTTATTGGCCCAGCATAATGAAGTTGTAGCTTTAGATATTGTTCAGGAAAGAGTAGAATTGCTTAATTCTAAAAAATCTCCTATTGAAGATGAAGAGATCAGTACATTTTTAAATACGAAACCGCTTAATTTTAAAGCTACTTTAGATAGAAAGGAAGCTTATGATAAAGCTGAATATATTGTTGTTGCCACACCCACAGATTATGATCCTACAACAAATTACTTCGACACAAGCAGTGTTGAAAATGTAATAAATGAAATTGCAGAATATAATTCTGAAGCTGTAATTATTATTAAATCTACAGTTCCGGTGGGTTATACTGTAGATTTAAAAAGCAGACTAAATATAAATAACGTCGTGTTTTCTCCTGAATTTTTAAGAGAAGGCAAGGCCCTGTATGATAATTTATATCCTTCCCGAATTATTGTGGGGGAACAGAGTGAGCGCGCAAAAATTTTTGCAGAATTACTGAAAGAAGGTGCCATAAAAAAGGATATTCCCGTTTTATTTACAAATCCTACAGAAGCAGAGGCTATTAAATTGTTTTCAAATACCTACTTAGCATTGCGTGTGGCTTATTTCAACGAATTAGACAGCTATGCACAGATTCATGAACTTGATACCCGCCAGATTGTAGAAGGTGTTGGTCTGGATCCAAGAATTGGTTCACATTATAATAATCCGTCTTTTGGCTACGGAGGATATTGTCTGCCTAAAGATACCAAACAGCTTTTGGCAAATTATAACGCTGTTCCTAATAATATTATTCAGGCAATTGTAGATGCAAACAGAACCCGTAAAGACTTTATAGCAGATTCTGTACTTGCTAAAAAACCAAAAAAAGTAGGCGTTTACCGTCTGATCATGAAAGCAGGCTCAGACAACTTCAGAGCATCTGCCATACAGGGTGTAATGAAAAGGATTAAAGCTAAAGGCGTGGAAGTTGAAGTGTTTGAACCGGCTCTTAAGGAAGAATATTTTTTCGGTTCCAAAGTAGTAAAAGATTTAGTGAAATTTAAGGAAGAGTGTGACGTAATTATATCTAACCGTAATACTACTGAACTATCGGATGTTCAAAGTAAAGTGTATACTAGAGATTTATTTGGAAATAACTAATGGGAAAAATATTAATAACAGGTTGCGCTGGATTTATTGGTTTTCATTTAAGTAAAGCACTTTTAAATCTTGGTTATGTCGTTGTAGGTCTGGATAATATTAATGATTATTATGATATAAACCTGAAATATGACCGTTTAAAAGAATTAGGTATACATAGATCGGAAGCCGAAAAGGAAAATAATTTAGTTGAATCCTTTATATTTTCAAAATTTAGTTTTATACGTTTGAATTTAGAGGACAGAGAAAATTTGCCAAATCTTTTTAAAATACAAAATTTTGACTATGTAATTAATTTGGCTGCCCAGGCAGGTGTTAGATACAGCTTAGAAAATCCGATGGCTTATGTTGACAGTAATTTGGTAGGGTTTGTAAATGTGTTAGAATGCTGTCGACACAATAAAATCAAACATTTGGTATATGCATCAAGTTCGTCTGTATATGGTGAAAATGATAAAATTCCGTTTTGTGAAAACGATCAGGTGGATCAGCCAGTAAGTTTGTATGCTGCAACTAAAAAAGCAAATGAATTAATGGCACATACTTATAGTCACTTATATAAACTTCCAACCTCTGGTTTGCGATTTTTTACAGTATATGGACCTTGGGGAAGACCAGATATGGCACCCATCCTGTTTGCTGATGCTATGACCAATAATAGAGAAATAAAGGTTTTCAATAATGGAGAAATGAGCAGAGATTTTACCTATATCGATGATATTGTAGAGGGAATCATTGTTACTCTTAACCACCCTAATAAAGATAATTTTTATCAGTTATTCAATATTGGAAACGGATCTCCTGTATCATTATTGTATTTTATTGAGTGCATGGAAAATTCTCTTGGATTAAAAGCAAATAAAAAAATGATGCCAATGCAGGCGGGAGACGTTGTAAGAACTTGGGCAGACACTACTAAGTTGAATGAATTAGGATATAAGTGTATTGTACCTATAGAAACAGGCGTTTCAAAATTTGTTGAATGGTTTAGTGATTATACAAATGAATAAGGTAATCAGCATAATTAAAAACAACGAAAGATTGGTAAAGAATTTTTCTTATTTATCAATTATAAAAATTGTAACATTGTTTTTACCGCTTTTTACTTATCCTTATTTATTGAAAACCTTAGGTCAAAGTAATTATGGATTATTAATATATTCTCAGGCGGTTGTTGGGTATTTTGTTATTTTCGTAAATTTTGGATTCAGTATTACGACAACTAGAGAAATATCCCAAAATAGATATAACTTATTAAGAATATCAGAAATAATATCAGCTACTTACTTCGCTAAAGTTTTATTTTTTGTTATTTCGCTTTTAATTTTGTATTTGTTGAGCATATATATAAATGATATTCATCAACACTTTTCTTTATTTTTATATACTTTATTATGGCTAGGATTATTTGAAGTTTTTTTCCCAATATATTATTTTCAGGGAGTTGAAAAAATGAAATATATAACGATGATTACTCTTGCCAGCAGGGTGATTTTCTTTATTTGTATTTTTATTTTTATCAAATCAAAAAATGACTATATACTTTTTCCTATAATAAATTTAGCTGGTTCACTCGTTGGGATTATCTGTTCACTTTATATTCTTTATAAAGATGGAATTAGATTAATAAAGCCCTCATTTAGAGAGACTATGTATCATATAAAAAGTTCCTATATAATGGGATTGGCACTTGGCTCTAATTCTTTGAAATCAAATTTAAATCTTATTTTAATTAAGAATGTTCTTAGCTTTAATGAGGTTGCTGTATTTGATTTAATTTCAAAGTTGTTAAATATAGCAAATACTGTAATAGATTTAATTAGTCAAACTGTTTTTCCAAAGCTAGCGAAGGAAAAAAATAAAAAATTCTTTTTAAAGCTTTTAAAATTCGTTACAGTAATATCTATAGCAATGACTATTTTATATATAGCTTTTGGAAATATGGCAATTGATCTTCTTTCAAATAATCAAATAAAAAATGCATATCCTGTTTTGATTTTAATGAGTGTGATGGTTCCTATATATTCCATTGGAACAATGTTGGGAAGAAATTGTTTGAATGTCTATGGATATGACAGACATGTTCTTTATAGTATGATTATATCAAGTTTCATATATATTATAGTTTACTTAGTACTTAAAACTATTCTAAAAGTAGACTTCAACATATATGTGTTTGTAGGTGTTTATTTATTATCGTTTTTTGTTGATACTTTCTATAGATATATTATCTGTAAAAAAGAAAAACTAATTTAATATGAAGAAGTTATATAGAAATTTAATAAAGCTATACCAATATGTGTACAACTTATTTTACAGTATATTTTGCCTTAATAATGTAAGAATTTTTGTTAATAATCACATTACAGTAGGTCTTAAGTATATAAAAAAACAAAAAACAAACTTTCCACACCCAATAGGAATTGTGATAGGGCAGAAAGTTGTTTTAGGAAATAATTGTACAATATATCAAAATGTTACCATTGGATCTAAAGATACGGCAAACTATAAGACCAGTAAATATCCAACTTTAGGTGATAATGTAACGATATATCCTAATAGTATAATAATAGGTAATGTGACAATTGGAAACAATGCCATCATCGGTGCCGGTTCACTAGTTCTTACTGATGTAGAAGAGAACTCTATAGTAGCAGGAGTACCTGCAAAAAAGATTGAAAAAAAATAATATGGTTAGTGCAAGTGTAATAATGTCTGTTTATAATGAAAAGATTGATTGGGTTAAGGAATCAATCGAATCCATTATTCATCAGACTTTTAAAGACTTTGAGTTTTTAATAGTATTAGATAAACCTGATAATATTGAATTAAAAGAATATATACATTCAATTTGTGAAAGTGATAACAGAGTTATTTTCATTATTAATGAATCCAATATAGGTTTAACAAAGTCACTAAATAAAGCCATCAGCATGTCTAAGGGGCAATATATTATCAGAATGGATGCTGATGATATTTCTTTTAAAGATAGGTTTGAAAAGCAAATAGCCTTTATGAACTCAAATAAAGACATTTTAGCTTCAGGCGGTAGCATAGAAAAATTTGGTAATACAAGTGAACTCCTAAAAATAGAGACGGATTCGATAAAAATTTTGGAGAAATTTGTTATTCCCAGTCCACTCTATCCTCCATTACCACATCCTACGGCTATCATTAGGAGAGAGGTTTTTTTTGAAATGGGAGTTCGCTATAATGAGGATTTTTTAGTGACTCAAGATTATGAGTTGTGGAATAATATTATTAAGAGAGGAAAGATAGGTAATATTGAAGATGTATTATTAAAATATAGAATAACAGATAATCAAATTACTAATAATAAAAAACAATTACAGAGAACAAATAAAAGTAAAATAATAAAAGATCATATCGAGTTTTTTATTAGTGAAAATACTAAAAGAAATTATAAAATTCCTTCTAAAATAACAATTAACGAAATTAAACAATTAAAAGTTTTTCAAGATAGAAGTGAATTATTATTTAGAAATCAGCTTACAAGTTTTATAATTTGTTATTATCTATCATTAGATAAATATAGTTTTTCTAGTCTGTTTTATTTCATAACACATGATGTTTTTAATAATAGAATATCTAATTCTCTTAAGAAAACTATAATCTTAAATCATATTAGAAAAAATTCAAAAATTATTCAGTAAAATAAATGAAATATAAAATATTCTTATATGCATTATTATTTTGCTATATATATCCTATATATATGAAATTTTTCCCTATCCCAACAGATAGAATTATTCAATTATTGGGGTTAGGGTTTATTTTTATGGATATTCCATACAGAAAATTAGTCTTTAGTATTAAAAATCTCAGCTCATTTTATTTTGCTTCATTCTTAATTTTAGCTGTAATACTGATTGTTCAGAACTGGAACTATAGTTCACTTGATCTTTACTATTTTAAAGATCATTTTGATATTTTTTTGTATTTTTTTCCAGCTTATCTTATCATTTATATTTTATATAAAATTAATAAGAATAAAATTGTTAATAATTTACTAGATTCAATTGTTATCATTGCAGCGGTACAGGCTATTATTTCTTTGGTTTTCTTTTTCGTACCATCTATATTTGATGTCTATACTTCTTTATTATCTCAAAATGCAAGTCAAGGTTTAACAAGCAGGTTAGGACAGGTTGAAAAAAGATTAATAGGTGTTGGAAGTGCTTTTTTTACTGGTGTAATAAAATATGCTGTTGCTTTTTTCATAGCTATTACTCTTCCCTATTTAAAAACTGATTTATATAAAAGAAAAACAATTTATATAATAGCCTTTGTGTTAATCACAATTGCTGGATTGATGACAGGAAGAACATTTTTTGTTGCTATTTGCTTAGGATTAGTTTTATACCTTTTGATTGATCCCAGAAATACCCTTAAGCTTATATATAAGGTTATCCCATCAATTTTTATATTAACAATGTTAATATATTCAATAATGATTTCAGTAGGAAATCAAGAGCGTATTGATAGGGTTTTTAATTTTGTTTTTGAATTATTTATTAATTATCAAAAGAGTGGAGAACTTACAAGTTCTTCAACTGAAGGGTCTATAAGTATGTATAAATTTCCAAAGACATTAAAAACATGGATAATTGGAGATGGAAGAATGCAAAATCCAAATGGTTCATATTATATGGGATCAGATATAGGATATGTTCGAATGATTTTCTATTTTGGGATAATCTTCACTGTACTCTATATGATATATCAGGCATACTTATGTTATTTACTGTCAAAAAAAAGCCCTTCGTGGGTCTTCAAAGCATTTTGTTTAATCGTGTTATCCTGGATTATTGTTTTAAATTTTAAAGGGTTAGCGAATTTGAACATGTATTTGTTGTTATTTTTTATTGGGTTAGGTGTTAATAATGTTGTTGCTAAACAAAGTAGCATGATCAAAAATAAAAATATAAAATGATAATTGATTTTTTAGATAGGGTTTATTCTTCATTAAGATCTAAAGAAAATAAGATCGAATCATTATTCCGGTTTATTATTAGAAAACTAAGCAATCTGATATTACCACTATATCTTAATTTTACAAAAAAAGATTCAAGGTTGCATTTAAGTGATAAGGAAAATATTATCGTATCGCTTACAACATTTCCAGGAAGGATATCCAAATTATGGATGGTTATAGAATGTATGTTACGACAAACACTGCTCCCCAATAAGATTGTATTGTATCTGGCAAAAGATCAATTTCCGAATGAGTTAAAAGATCTTCCTGATAATTTGATGGGTTACTACAATAAGAAGCAATTGGAAATAAAATTTGTAGAGGAAGATTTAAGGTCTCATAAAAAATATTACTATGCCTTTAAGGAATATCAAAATGATGTTATTATAACAATAGATGATGATATTTTTTATCCGTCCAATATCATTAAAGATTTAATGGATTTACATAAAAAATTTCCTGATGCAATTTGTTGTCATAGAGCCCATAAAATCGTAAGAAATGATGATAATACAATAAGTAAATATTCCAACTGGAAAAAAGTTTTTGGAAATTTTGGACCGACATTTGATCTATTTCACACAAGTGGGGGAGGAACTTTGTATAAGACTAATTTTTTTAGTGAAGAAGTTTTAAACAAAGATGCTTTTGTCAGCTTATGTTTTATGGCAGACGATGTCTGGCTGAATACGATGGCTCAGTTGAATAAGACAAAGACCGTGAAATCCAATTATTTTTCAAATTTAATTCCCATTGAAAATAAAAATTCCCTCTTTAAGCTAAGCCAGGAAAACGTGGCAGATGGAGGTAATGATAAGCAGTTACAGAATCTGATCCAAAATTATAATATTGATAATTATGAAATATTTAGGTGATTTTATAAAGCTTAGTGCGGTATTATTATTTAGCTTTTCTTTTGCTCAGCAAAACAGAGTAAGCAGATATAATGCAGATATGCAGGCATCCAAAAGTTTTGGTCTGCAGAAAATGGAATTGTCATCGGTGAGTAAAAATACTTACGATTTCATGGCATTGGGATATTTTATCAATGCAAATAACAATATGTATCTTAAAACAAAAGATAAAAAATATATTGATACTAATATTTCTGTCATCAAACCAATTCTGATTGATACCAATTCGAATGCTTCATACCAGAAAAATGGCTGGGTGATGAATGCAGGAAAAGGCAATCAGAATGCAAAAGCGAACGGACAGGAACATTTAATTTCAGAAGGATATTTTTTCAGATACATTGGTGAATTTTTGGATATTTTAAGCAAGAATAAACTGTATACAAATTATCAGCCGGCGATAGAAAATGGTTTAAAATACTCCTTCGATAAATGGAAAGCCCGAAGCTTCAGCCAATATGGAGATTATTCATTATTGTTTCATCAGAGGCTTCATACAGGAGCAAACTGGGCAGTTGTTGCACTATATCTGATGAAGTATGATGAGTCTGATAAAAATTCATATGCTGTATTTGTAAATCAGTTTGACCAGCAGCTTAAAAAAGCATTGATATTAAATAAAAGCGCAGGTAGCGTTCCGTATTATACATGGAACAGTACTTATCCGGATACTTTTTGTAAAGCGTTATAGAAAATTAAGAATTATAAGCCGGTTGTACAGGATGTATCGCATGGAAATCATGTCGTATTATATTTAATAAAGGCAAAGGAATTGGGAAATGCCAATTGGGCTGACTTTAATTTCAGTTACCTCTGCAATACCTTGAAGCTTAAAATTCTTAAAGGAACCAGTATCGCTGATAATGTAGATGGTACTACAGATCCAAGTGTGCAGAATACAGGATGGAAAATATCAGATGGCTGGATGAAACTTATCTATTTTGATACAAGTTTATATCCTTTAGTAGAAAAAAACCTTGCAAATTACAGTAATAAAATTAGCAACTCTTCTTTAGAGCTGCAGTTTAATTCAATTTATCCATAATGATACTTCACATTACAAACGATTACTCAGGATCTACAGTGTATAAAAATTTAGTGAGGGAGCTGGATAATAACGGAGTAGAGCAGATTGTATATAATCCATTTCGGGAAGCTTCCAGAATAGGGAAAAATAAAATAGATTTTAAAAGTAACCGCTCTCAGATTATCTACAGCCATATTTTATCAAAATATGCAGATCGGGTTTTGTATCAGAAAAAAATTAAAAAAATAGTACAAGACATTGAAGCAAAGGTTGACCTCAAGACCATCAAATTTATCCATGCTCACACGTGGTACAGCGATGGCGGGGTGGCCTATGAGCTTCATAAAAAATATAATATACCATATATATTGGCAGTGCGTAATACGGATCTTAACGTGTTTTTGAAATATTTCCTGCACGAAAGAGGCTACGGGAAAAAAATTCTTCAGAATGCGAATAAGATCATAACCATTTCGGCAGTCTATAAAAAAAGAATGCTGGAAGATCCCCGCTTGTCTCATATCATGAACGATGTACAGCAAAAACTCATGGTGGTCCCAAATGGTGTAGATCCTTATTGGATAGAATCAAAGGTTGTGGAGAGGAAAATTGTTGAGAATGAAAAAAGCATTCAGTTGCTTTATATAGGGAAATTTAATAAGGGAAAAAATGTCTTTAACCTTATTAATGCTGTTAAGAATCATAATCGCAAAATTCAGAATAGGATAAAATTAACACTGATTGGTGGAGGAGGAAATGACGAGAAAAGAATTTTGGATTATATTAAAAACGATCATTCCTTTGAGTTTGTAGGAAAAGTAGACAGTTTGTCTGTTCTAAAATCCTATTACGAACGAAGCGACTTCTTTACAATGCCTTCCAAAGCAGAAACCTTTGGATTGGTCTATATAGAAGCGCTTCTGCAGGGCTTACCGGTAATGTACACACAAAATGAAGGAATCGACGGTTTTTACGATGATTCTATAGGGGAAAAAGTGGAAGACACTTCTGTTTCTGCGATAGAACGTGGGCTTGAACGTTTAATTCAAAAACAAGATCATTATAGTTTTGATATTGAACAATTGTTAGAAAATCATGACTGGAAGAGAATAGCTGAAGTATATCAACAATTATATACAGAAAAAAAATAATGAATATATTATATATCCACCAATATTTTGTAACTCCTCAGGAACCAGGAGGAACAAGATCGTACTGGCTGGCACAGGAACTTATTAAGAACGGGCATAAAGTTACCATGCTCACCTCATCATCCAAATTTTCAGAGGACATTAAAGTTGTAAACATTGATGGTATTGAAGTCGTTTATATAAAAGAAGACTACGATCAGAATATGAGTGTTTCCAGAAGGCTAAAGGCTTTCCTGAAATTTATGTACAAATCGTCTGTGGTAGGTTTGAAACAGAAAGATATCGATTTGGTGATTGCTACATCTACTCCTCTTACAATAGGTATTCCTGCACTTATATTAAAGTGGTTTAAAAAAAAGCCTTTTGTTTTTGAAGTAAGTGATCTATGGCCTGAGGTTCCAATAAAGATTGGAGCTATAAAAAACAGTTGGACAATAAAAAGCATTTTTTTTTTTACTTAAGATATCTCGGGCGTGTGGTACAAAAACAGTTGGTAGCTAAAAAAAACTGTTGCAAAATAAACACGACTCGTCTGCTGGAAAAAGTGATTTATAAAAATGCTTCCCGTGTTATTGCTCTTTCTCCCGGAATGCAGGCTGGCGTCATAAAATATATTCCAAAAGAAAAAACATCAATGATACCTAACATGGCTAAAATGGACGAATTCTGGCCAAGGGGAAAAAACGATCAACTGATGGAAAAGCTTGGCTTAAAAAAAGATTCCTTCAAAATAGTTCATTTTGGTTCTCTGGGATTAGCAAACGGGGCTCATACAATTGTTGAATCCGCTAAATTATTAAGTGATAGAGAAGATATAGAATTTTTGTTTGTAGGAGGAGGTTCTACCGAACAAGATTTAGTAGACGAAGTAGAAAAAAACAATCTTAAAAATGTGAAATTTCTCGGAAAGTTCCCTATGACTGATGTATCTGAGATTGTTAATTTTTCGGATGTCTCTATGATTTCATTTTTGGATATCCCGATTTTGTATACCAACTCTCCAAATAAACTTTTCGATTCCTTGTCTGCAGGAAAACCGATTATTGTCAACTCTGCCGGATGGACAAAAGATATAGCTGAAAAATACCATTGCGGATATTATGTAAACCCAAACCGTCCTGAAGAACTTGTGCAAAAAGTACTCCATCTGAAAGACAATCCTGAATTGGTAAAGAACATGGGACAAAATGCAAGAAAGCTGGCTGAAACAGTTTACGACAAATCCATTTTGTGTAAAAAGTTTGTTGAAGTTATCGAAGAAACAGAATAAATGATCAGGGTAAGAATCTATTGTATGTACAAATAATAGATTAAAAGAATTGCATCAATGGCTGGTCATCTTAGAATAACAGGAATGTTGATTTTGTGTGTGTTTTTATAATCAACTTTCTTAACTTTTCTAAGTGAAATTTGGTAGAACGGTATTTAAGTGCAGTTATATCTTAAATTTTTATATTTGACAATCTGTATCTTAACAGTAGCTTTGAAAGAAAAGAAAAGTGTTTCTTTGGAAAAGTTAAAAAAAGCTATATATTTGCACCAGTTAAAAAGCAAATGCTACCTTAAAAAATGATCCGGTAGTTCAGCTGGTTAGAATGCCGCCCTGTCACGGCGGAGGTCGCGGGTTCGAGTCCCGTCCGGATCGCAAAAAGTCTTCTAGAAATAGAAGACTTTTTTATTTTTAACCGTTGATAAAAGGATGAGAATGATGATTTCATCTTAAAAACCGGTTCTCAACAGAAACTGCTTACTATTTATGGACATGATGAATTTAAAGGATTATTAAAATAGTCTTTCCCTTGAGGAGGTTGTACAAAATAAGGAGTTCCATACGCGTTTCCTGAGCGGAAAAAATCGGTAGAAATAACCTGTGCACCACTGCTGAAAGCTGCTTTAGATCTTGTAAAATCATTGATTTTGGCCTCGTAGGTTTCAATATCAGATCTGGTTCTTACCATAAAGCCTTGTTTTACCAGATTCTGAATTTCTTTTTGTCTCACAATAGCGTTGTCTCTTAGAATAAACCCGGCAAAAGAATCATCCGGTTCACTGTTCAGGAACATCACTCTTTCCTTTAATGAACCATCAATCAGGTAAGGATTGTCTTTGGATGAAAGCGTACCAGCACCTCCCGGAAGAAGCATAAAAATAAATTTACCTTTGCTGTCATTTAATTTGGGCCAGTTGTTATGGGTAACCGCTTCTTTAAGGGTTTTATATTTACCCTGAACATCTTTTGGGGTGATAATTTTATCCTTTCCCAGATATTTTACAATCTCTCCGTCCAGTTCATCATAAGCTTTTTTATCAAAGGAAAGCACTTTTGTGCTGTTTTCAAGAATTGGGAAACCTGAATCTTTGGCTTCAATCATCATGAAAACAGGAGTGTGGTCAGGGTGTTGATCAGACCATGATTTAAGAGTGGTAAGCGCATCCTTTAACCTCGGATAATGAGTTCTGAAATCGATATCTGCCATATGCAGTACTTTAAAGCCTGGCTGATCCAGCCCTTTTGTGTTAAAAGGAGCCAGATCAGTAATTCCTTTTGCTTTTAATACCTCATACGTTGCCGGATGGCTGAATCGGCCGCCTTCCGGATCATAATAAACATCTATTTCCAGCCCTCTGAGATTGGCGTTGAGCTGTTCTGTAAAGTCAGGATGATTATAATTCAACCCTTCTTTCAGATCCATGCCGTAGGGATGATATTCTTTGAATTTGGCTTTTTGCTCTTCAGACATCATACTGCTGTATTTCTGCATCATTCCGTTGATGATTGGGGTTACCAGCTCTAATACTTTTGGATCTACAGGCTTTGCGTAAGAATTGTGAGTTCCCACAATCTGCAGCTGATTGATTCTTACATTCTGGCATTTGTCCTGCGCCTGTACCAGTGCCGTCATACAGAATGCAGCACCATAGATATACTTTTTCATATGAATAAAACTTTTGATTAAAAATTGAAAGTGAAACCGAGTTGTCCACGTATTCCTGAATAAGAAATATTTTCTACGCGGTCCTTTGTTCCCATATAATAGCGGTTGGGCTCATTAAAAATATTGTTCAGCTCTACAAACAAACGTACTTTCTTTGTAAGGCTGTAAGAAGTGGAAAGATCTACAGTAAAGTTCTTGTCAAAATACTGATAATGATCTGCTCCGGCAGCAGCTCTGATTTCACTTACATAGTTTCCTTTATAGTTTCCGGCAAGACGGATCATCAGCTTGCTGGTTTCATAGAAAAGAATAGTATTGAAAATATGTTTAGCCTGATTGGGAATCGTTGTAGACATTGTCCCTGTTTGCTTGCCGTTTTCATAGACAGGCATATTCATTTTAGAAGAGATATAGGTGTAATTTCCCTCAAAACCTATGTTTTTCAAAAAGCCAGGTAGATTTTCAAAACGTTTGGATATGCCGAATTCAAAACCGAACAGTTTAGCACTCTCCAGATTTTTAGGGGCTGTGAATGTATAAGCTCTTCCGGCCAGATCTACTACAGACTGGTCTTTGTAGATAAGATTGGTTATGTTTTTATAAAATACTCCGGCAGTTATCAGATCAAGTTTTCCAAAGTAGTTTTCAAACATAAGGTCAAAATTGTTTGAAAATGTAGGATCCAGCTTGGTATTCCCCTGAGTAATGGTGTTGGTAATATCATTAACGATGGTTCCGGGATTCAGGTCGTTGAAATCCGGTCTTGCAAAAGAGCGGGTATAGGCCAATCTCAGGATACGGTCACTGGTGATGTTCCATTTCATATTGACCATAGGAAGGACCACATTATACGTTTTGTTATCCTTAATATCTTCTGTTTTATTATTTTTATCTGATACTACTTTTTTACCCCAGAAAGTAACATCATTGTATTCATTTCTGAAACCTCCCAATACCTGCAGCTGATCTGAAATCTTCCAGGTTCCCATGAGGTAAGCTGCCCAGACATTTTCAGTACCACGGTAAGAACTCGTAATATTCGAATTACTGTCCTTGCCGCTCACCTGCATCAGTCCTAAGCTGTTTTGTGTGGCGGGATTGTACATCTGATCAATTTGTGCATTAGTGATCTGATCTATGATAACGGCATTATAAGGATTACCCAAAGGATTCATAAAACCTCCTTTATAGGGAAAACCTTCGCGCTCAAGCTGACTTAGATAGGTTACCGGAGATCCCGGAATTCCCAACGATGATTTAGGCATCCAGATTAATACAGAACTGTCGACAATTTTATTTTTATTATTGTATTTGGTTCCGAATTTAATTTCGAAATTATCAGCAGCTTTATATTTAATATCAATCTGTCCTCTGAGATCTGTCTCACTGTTGTGGTTCTGGCTCAGAATAATTTGATTAAGCTTAAGTTTGTCTGCTGCTATTACCTGCTGGTTATATGGCAAAGTATATTTTTCGGTATCTCCAACACCATCAGGAGCATCCATCGCCATATATTTTCTTCCATCTGCGGATAGGTTTCCATAGGTCATGGCTTGGGTGAAATTGATAATAGGGT
>CBFQYI010000057.1:0-14099 GCA_965720825.1 uncultured Chryseobacterium sp.
CAGGAATATGGTTATACTGTTATCGAAGTTCCTAAAGTTTCAGTAGAAAACAGAGCGCACTTTATTCTTGATCAAATCACATAGAGAAAGACGCTCATTCATCAATCATCATTTATCAACTATTATATGAACAATCTTCTTTTTGAAAAAGAACTGATCGAAATGGCTGACCAGGATCTCTCCGTCAGAGAAAAACTATTGCTGGCCGGAGAATTATCCGGAGGCTATCATCCTGAAATGGAAAATATTCATAGAGCCAATGCCAAACGACTGCGGGAAATTATAGCAAAAATTGGTTATCCCACCATCTCAAAAGTCGGTGAGAAAGCTAATGATGCAACCTGGCTGATTATCCAGCATGCCATCGGTGAACCTGAATTTATGAAAACATGTTATGCTATGATGGAAGAACATGGTAATGATATTAATCCTTTGCATAAAGCCTATTTATACGACCGGATTCAGGTGTTTCAGAGTAAACCTCAAAAGTATGGGACACAGTTGACCTCTGAAGGAGCAATTTATCCCGTAGAAAACAAAGAAAACTTAAATACAGAGCGGGAAAAAGTAAATCTGCGGGGCCTGCCTGAATCATATATCAGCAAAATTCCGGGACCTGAAGCCATTCCGGGAATTGATAACAAAGACGTTGAATATATGACCTGGAGAAAAAAAGTAGGCTGGATTTAAAACAGAGTCGAAGACATGAAGAGATTTTCAACTTAAACTGCAATTCCTTCCAACTTCCATCTTCTAACCTCCATCTTACTTACTCGTTTTCAAAACTTCACGAACTTCAATATTTCCTCCTATTTTAAAGATGGGGTTTCCTTTCGCTATTTCAACGGCTTCATCAATAGATTCTGTCCGTACAATAATATATCCACTGATGAATTCTTTGATCTCGGTATAAGGGCCATCCGTTACCATATTATCTGGTTTTACGGTTTTGGCAGCGCCCGCAGCGGGTAATAAAGTATTTCCTTCGTCCACCAGTTTTTTTTGCCTGGCGATATTTTCAAGCCAGATCATACGCTCCCGGATCTGTTCAGGAGAAGGTTTAAAATCAGAAATGTCTTTTAGTCTGAAGATCAATGCAAATTCTTTCATAATCATATTCTTTTTTATGACGATTAAGATAGATGAACAGGGACAGCGTTTTTAATATATTTTATTTATCCAATAAAGGTCTGGGATCAAACAGAACTTTTAAGGTTTGGATTTTTCCATTCTGTATGTGATACCACCCTGAAGATTCTATAGTTTTTTCTCCCATGTCAATAGTATACCAGAAACATACGTCTTCACCCGAAGTAAAAGCCCTGAGAATTTCATACTTAAATTTCATCTGTTTCATATCTTTCATATAAACAGAAGCTCCTTCTCTCTTACCCAATACTCCAATAAATTTAAAGTCAGGATCGAGACAGCTTTCCGCCTTGTCAAAATTTTCTTCATTTAAGTAGTGTATAAACTGTTCTGCAACGTTTTGAATGGTATTGCTCATAAAGATTGTTTTATTGTTGAATACAAAATTAAGGTTCATTGAACATTCCACTTGTGACTATAATCACAAAATGCTTTTATCTCTTTTTGAATTTATTTTAAAACAGGAATTCTTTCTTTTGCATAGGCAATCTGTTCTTTTTCTTTGTTCTGATCAGGATTGTTTTTAAGATACATCTGATAGTATGTTGCTGCATTCTTAGGTTGTTTCAGGTTGAGATCATAAAGAAGTCCCAAACGGTAATAAATAATATTGCTGGTCCCAAAAGTCAATCCTCTTTTATAAGCGGTCACCGCCTCGTTATACTGGTTTTGAGCTTCATAAATACCTGCCAGCGCAGCATAGTAAAGGTTGGTGTGGTCTGAAATAGCTTCATCAATAGTCTTTTGTGCATAGATGGCCGCATTGTTATAATCTTTCAGTTCACGATAGCTCAGTGCCATAAAATATAATGTGCCTTCATTTTGTACTCCCATATCTTCCATCGTTTTATAAAGCATAATGCATTTCTGATAATCCTTTACATAAAAATAAGCTTGTCCCATATCGTTCATTACATTGATATCAGCATGATTTTTCAGAAGCTTTTCACCAATCTCAATCACCTCTGGATATTTGGTGAGCTGATTGGCAACCGGCAATAGAGCTTGTTGTAAAGTAAAGTTTTCAGTATCAGCAGCGATAGCGGTTTTCAATACATCATAAGCGGGCTGATATTGTTTGAGACCGCTGTAGCTTACGGAAAGGTCATATGCCACATCAGGATCGGTAGCATTCAGGGAATTGGCTTTTTTAAGATAATTAAGTCTGGATTCAGGTGTTTCTGCATAACCAGCAAGTTGTTTATAAGCACTGAAATTAAGACTGTCAAGCTGAATGATCTGCTGAAGATAAGTTTTGGCATTAGAAACATTTCCACGTCTGGAATTAATACTTGCTAAGCTGAATAGAGTAGGCAGGTTGTTGGGTTGAATGGTATTGATTTTCAGATAACTTTTCTCTGCATCCGGCAGTTTCCCAGCCATCATATTACAGTAAGCGATTTGTGAAAGGGCTTTTATATCCTGTGTATCTCCGGGATATATGCTCTGAAGATAAGTAGCTGCATCAGCATAACGTTGTGTCTCATAATATTCAAGAAGCTTTTCAGTATCAATTTTTGCGGACTGGGCAGTAATATTTTTAAAACTTAATAGAATAAGACACAAGCAGATTCCTCTTTTCATCATGGTTATTTTTTTAACTAAAATATTGGTTATTTAGTAAGCTTCCAAATTTTAGGCTCACTTAGTGGGGATTTTTTTTCAATATTATGAATGATTTATGATAAAACTCTAAATCGGATATCTGTAGATTTCTTATATTCACTTTACAGAAAAAATGATAAAGCAAAAGATATGGAGATAAAAACTGTACAGTCATTCCTTGACTATTATGGGAAAATAAGAGAAAGAACCAACCGTATTATTGAAGTTGTTCCTCCTGAACATATTGATTTTTCTTATAAACCAGGGAAATTTACCATTGGTGATCAGATAAGACACATTGCTGCTATTGAGCGGTATATGTATGGAGAAACTATTTCAGGAAGAAAAAGTGCTTATCCCGGATGTGGTAAAGACCTTGCTGACGGCTATGAAAATACGGTTCGATTTTTTAATGAAATGCACAGGCAGACTCTTCAAATTATGGAAGGACTATCAGACGAAGATCTTACCAGGAAATGTCTAACACCTGCCAATAGTGAAATTTCCGTATGGAAATGGCTTCGTGCTATGATAGAACATGAAATCCACCACAGGGCAGAATTATACATCTACCTGAATCTTCTGGATGTAAAAACACCCCAGATTTACGGACTTTCTGCAGAGGAAGTGCAGGAGATCAGTGTAAAATTATAAGAGATCATCAGACTATTAAAAATACAAACCAGCTGCCAATGTACAGCTGGTTTTTTTATTGTTAAAAGATTTTGTTTTTTATATTATTTCTATTTTAAGTGATAAATTATTTGTTTTCGTTTATTAAAAATTGTTAAATATTTATTTGATATAGAGTTGTTTATTTCTTTTTTTTAATCATTCATTTTAGAATTATTTACAAAAAGTCGTAGAACTACGACAAAATTTCAGATTACCTGATGAAAATTTTCTGAATAGCGATTACCGTTTTATCTTTGTAATACCACCAATCCAATTACAAAAAATTAATAATGATTAAAATCTGCATATTACAAGAATAAAATCAAGAGAAATCTTGAAATTCAACAGGGTTATAAAGTAAACTTACTCTTATACTTTTCCTTTTAACAGCCCTGTTCTGATCTCAATATCCCGATTTCAACTTACAGATGAAGTACGGATAAAGAAAAATGCATCTGAACTTTTTTTTTCAGATCAATTTCAGGCTTAAAAAAACTGACACCAAATCAATCAAAATAGTACAATTATGTTTCAGGACGATCATTCACCCAAAATGCCTGTTTCCAAAGATAAAATTTCAGCTGTAAAGAATGTTAAAGAAACATTGACAGATCAGGCGGTTAACAAAGCTGCTCAGGAAGTACAGGAAAAATCGAGTGGAACCATTAAGAAAGCTACAGAAAAAATGGCTCAGGCCCAGGCGTATACAGGACTGGTTCAAAACGGCTCTCAAATGTTTATGAATCAGGTTAAACAACCGAACCCTCCCACGCTGGTAGAAGATAAAGTATGGGCTAAACAGCCCACTTCAGGGATTTATAATGCCAGTACAATACCCGGAAACCAGGTCGCTGGGATCAATCGTGTAGTAAAACTTGAAATCGTAATTGACGGAAAAGTGATAAAACATTTCAAGCATTTTCAGTTAAAACAAAGTGCAGTAAAACATCATGAATTCGATTTGATGCTGGCTCACGATACGTTAGGAAGTTCAGAAAACCACAACCTGGAAGAAGCTCAAAACTTTCTTGGAAAAAGAATTACGGTAATTTTCAGATATAAAGATGTTGAAGACGGTCCGGAAAGAAATTTTGTGGGAGTCATCACAGAAGTAGGCTTCAGCCAGGAAAAAGGAAGTCTGGGAAATATTGTTCTTACAGGATCAAGCCCTACGGTTCTTTTGGATGCTGCCCCTCATATTCAAAGTTTTGGCGGAGCACAGGAAATCAGTCTCAACAGTATTGCAGATCAGGTAATTAAAGAAGGGCTCGGACAAAGCAGTTTTGATTTCAGAGTAGATGCAGCTCATGGAAATGTTTCTTACAGCTCACAATATGAAGAGACTCATTATAACTATCTGGCCAGAATTGCAGAAGCTTATGGTGAACAGTTTTATTACGATGGTGAAGTATTGCATTTCGGAAAGCTTCCACCTCAGGAAAAACCTGTGAAACTTACGTATGGAAGCAGTGTGAGTGATGTTAAGATAAAAATGAAAGCTCAGCACGTGAATCCTTCATTTTATGGTTATAACAGTAGTAAAAATGAAAAATTAACAGCCGGAAATTCAAAAATTAATCATACCTCCGATATAGCCAAAAGGGCGTATGAAATTTCAGAAAAAACTTTTACAACACCATCGTTGAGAGTTGCTCCCATAAAAGCCGTGTCTTTCATGGACGTGGAAAATTCCCAGAAAGGAACTGCCGGAAGTATGGCTGCTGAAGTATTTGTGATTTCAGGAATTACCACAGTGCCATTTCTTTATCCTGGCTGTATCGCGGATATAGAAATGAGAAAAGCTGAAAGCAGTGAAACGACCTATTTTACCAAACTGATGATTACAGATATGTATCATGAGGTAGATGCCAGAGGATATTATACCGGAACTTTTGAGGCAATAGCTTCTGATACCGGATTTATTCCCCGCCCGGAGTTTCATACCCCAAAAGCAGATGCACAATTTGCCAAAGTAATTTCCAATGTAGACCCTTTGAACCAAGGAAGAGTTAAAGTTCAGTTCGACTGGCAAAATGGTTCTACCACAACAGAATATATCAGAGTGATGACTCCTGATGGCGGAGGAAGCGAAAAAGTGAGTAAAAACCGAGGTTTCATGGCGATTCCGGAAGAAGGAGATCAGGTAGTCGTTAATTTCGCACACCAGCATCCTGACCGTCCGTTTGTGATGGGAGGAATGTTCCATGGAGGAGTTGGCGGTGGTGGCGGTGCCGGAAATAATATTAAAAGTTTAAGCAGTAAAAGCGGACATACAATGAGTCTGGACGATGCTGGTGGAATTACCGTGAAAGATAAAGATCAGAATTCTGTTTTTCTGGATGGAGCAGGAAATATAAGCATAGACAGCAAAATTTCCATTACACTGAATTGCGGAAGCAGCTCAATATACATGGATAAAGATGGCAATATTCAGATTAAAGGAAAAGAAATATTTGTACAGGGAGTCAATATTGGAGTGGGTGGAACAACGAGTATCGGAGTTGGAGTTGGACCTGAAGACGGTGAACCTACTTCCGGTGTCGGAATTAAATCTGATACGCTCGATATCGGAACCAATACGCTTTCTATGAGGGGTGATACTGAAGCCAATCTTAGCAGTGGAGGTAAAATCAATGTCGGTGGAGGAAGTGAGACGAATATTGTAAGTGGAACTGTAAAATTGAATTAAAGCAGATGAATCCAGTAGATTTGGAGTTGGTGAAGTTAAAAAGACAATGGCAGAAAGTTGTTTCAAAAAACGAAGAAAAACCTATGCTGATCTGTATAGGAGAAAAACATGAAACCGATCTTTTTGATGGATTTATCAAATCGAAACTTTCTGAAGATGAAGAAAGTGATGATGTTTTTTTACTCCATTATCAGGAATTTAACGGAATGAACTCCTTCGGGCAAACCTTATTGGATGAATGGACTGAGTTCTATGAGATGTTGAAGAAAAGCGAAGAGAATATTCCCCCATGGGATCTGAAAAACCCGGCAGAAAGCTTTAAAACAGATGCTTATAAGGCATTTTATCCTTTGATGGAATTAAAGAAAAACTTCCCCAATATTCAGGATTCTAAAATTTACATTTACATTGCTCCGCTCAGAATCAGTGATACCGAGGAACTTTCTTTGTGGGTGAAAGAATGGTGCAGGATCTGTGAGACCTCAGAGAATAAAGATATTAAACTGGTTTGGGCAGAACATCATACCTACAGAACCTTGCCGGAATTCTCTTCAGCACACAGATTCAGAATAGAGGTAGACATTCATCAGTTGATGCAGAATACTGCGGCTCATACCAACCGAAAGAAGAACAGCCCGGATACGGATTTTCAACAGCAGATTCTTATTGCAAGTAATCACTTAAGCAAAGAAAGATTCAAAGAAGCAGAGCATGCATTGAAAAAAGCTGTGAAACTTGCCAAAGAACAAAGGAATAAACAGGGAGAGATTTCTGCTTATTTTATGCTTACCCAGGCTTATACCGCAGACAGGAAGAAAGAAAGGGCAGAAGATACCTATCGGACGATATTGGAAGAAGTAGAACCGGATACACCTTTGGAGGTGCAGATGTATATGAATTATGGTAGTTATCTGTTAGGGAACTCCAAAAAATCCAAAGCCGAAAAAATATTTGAAAAAGCTGCAGAAACCGCCCGGAAAATAGGAGAATATGCAATGGCGATTGAGTGTTACAGAATCATCGCTACATTGAATGATACGTTTCTGACAAAAGATAAAATGATCAGATATTTTGAAAAATGTCTGGATATAGCAAAATTGATGGATTCTTCAGCAAGAGAACAGAGCAGCCTGAGGTTTGTAGCCTCTATGCTTATTCTCAAATATGAAGGTGATACCGATAAAAAAACAATACTTGACAATGAAATGAAGACTTATTTTGGTGATGACTGGAAGGTGAGTGTAGAAAAGCCAAAAGCAGGGTAATCTCAAATTAAAAGAATCATGGCAGATCTGAATAAAAAAACAGTAAAACCGATCAAGGTAGCAAAGCCGGACATGAACCCGGACCGATCCTGGAAGGTAAACGCAGACGTTACTTCGGTGAGTTGGGATAAAACCACACAAGGCTGGAAGAATGGAATGAAAAATAATTTTGATTCCCTTAATCCTGTTTCTATGGTGAAGTCCATTGCAGGCGGAGGTGCTGATCAGCCGGCAAAAAGTAGCGGAGGTGGAGGTGGAGATAGTGCTGTGACCACAGAAAGAGCAGCTCCGGAAAGCAAAGTGAAACTGATTAAGGTCAATACTCCTGCAATGCCTTCCACAGCCATTCAGCATACAAGTAAGCATTTTGATATCGTGCTGGCCATTGATATTCACTGGACTCTCATTCCGCCACCGCCTTCATTCATGTTTATTCCTTTGCCATTGCCCCATCCGTTTATCGGGATTGTTTTTGATATTATGGATTATATTACCATCAAGATTCCGATTCCGCAATTTGCAAGAAATCTGATACCTTCTCTTCCTGAAAGTATTCCGATGGGAGGCTCAATATTTGTTCACGGAAGGCATAAAGCAACTACCACAACCAGTGTGATGGGAGTAGTGATTCCTTTCAGACACGTTACATCACTTATTCCGGTGTATATCATTCCTTTTCCTCAGGAAGCTCCACATGAAGGAGAAGTGTATTACGGTTCACAGACCGTGCTGGCGCAGGGAAGTAAAATGAGTGGAAATCAGCCTCAACAGGTATTAACCTGTATGGGATTTCCTTTCGGAATGACCATGCTGCCTGCAATGCCGGATAAACCAAAGAAAAATCCGTTGGCTTATTTTGCTTTCTACAATAACTTTTCAAGCATGTATATCCAGATCAATACGGGCGGACCTGTATTGGTGGGAGGAGCATTTGTACCTCATACGTATACACCCGGAGAAATGCTGATGCGTCTTGCCGGAATGTTTTTAATGAGAAGTTTAACCAAGAAAATAGGGAAGCTGGGTGCTAATGGGTTAAAAAAGCTCAATAACAGTGTCCTTAAAAAAGCTCCGTTCAACAAATTCAAATTGGCCAATGCCCTATCCAAGAAATTATGTCATTACGGACTTGAACCTGTGAATTTTGCAACAGGAGCAATGGTTTTCGAATGGGACGATTTTATCATTCAGGGCAGTACACCTTTAGCCTGGAAAAATATATGGCACAGTGACAGACCTTATGATTTTGGGCCTCTTGGAAATGGTGTTTTCAATAATCATGACCTGTTTATTCTACCGGAAGAAGATAACAAATTTGCAGGGTGGATGCATCCTGATGAAAATATAGCAATGCTGATTCCTGCACCAGAAATTGGAGAAGAAATAACTTATTTCAGAGATCAGAAAATCTGGCAGTACAGACCAAGCAACAGTATCTGGGTTATCCGAAAAGGTACTGATATCTACACCTATAAACGCTTTCACCATGCTACGGAAGGAGTGATATACAAAGTAGCCAGGATCGAATATGGTGACGGAACCATTCGTGAATATGAGTATGAAGGCCGCAACATTGTTCTAAAAAAGATAAAAGATGTTAATACTGAAACGAGTATAGAAACAACTATTCACCCTGAACATAAAAAGATAACAGAAGTTTATTATTGCTATAAAAATCAAAAAGATCTGCAGGTTCGTTACAGTTATGATGAGCGGGGTAATCTCACTCATGTCTGGGATATCCACAAAAAGGCAATTATATTTGAGTATGATGGAAAAAATCAGGTGGTGAAAAGAATCAACCGAAATGGAATGAGCTATCAGTGGAAGTATGATAAAAAAGGAAGAGTAGTACATACCAAAGGGGTAGATGGATATATGGAAGGAAAACTTCATTATCATGATGAGGAAGGCTTTACAGAAGTGATCTATCCAAAACAAAACAACAAAACAGAAGAATACCATTACGATGAAAGCTTTCTGGTCTATAAAAAAGTAGATGGAGAAGGTGGAGAAACCTGGTATGATTATACTGCTCACAACGAACTCAAGATTTGGGGAACACCGGAAGGACGGGTTCAGGGGTATACTTATGATGAAATGGGAAATATTACAATTTTCCATGCCCCGGATGGAGAAGAATATCATTATCAGTATAATGAATTTGGACAGGTTATTGCGCGGTTTTCACCATCAGGAGCTTCAGAAACATGGAGTTATGATGAAGAGGGAAAACTAACAAGCTATACGGATTCAGCGGAAGATAATATCCGTTATGAATATGCTGAGGGAGAGAGAGCTCCTGTTAGAAGTATCAGCAGGGAGATTGTCACTCATTACAAATATAATCAGAGAGGTCAGCTTACTCAGCGTACCAACACTGCCGGAGCAGAACAGTACTGGAAATATGATGAATACGGGAGACTGCTGGTCTTCAGTCCGCAGCCTTTGAACAGAACTCTTTGGAACAGAGATAAAATGGGTAGGGTGATAGAAGTAAATGAACAGGGGCAACACCCTTTAAAGTTTCATTATGATGCCTATGACCTTCCGATATACGCTACTGATGGACGTGCGGAATGGCTCATGAGCTACACCCCGATGGGAAGCCTGAAACGTCAGGTCCGCCGGAATGTTCTTACCCACAAAAAAGAAGAAACGTTACTCTTTGGATATGACGCCTATGAAAATCTAATGAGTATTACCAATGAAAAAGGAGAAATCTATTCTTTTGAAAGAAATAATAACAATGAAATCATTGGCGAAACAGGCTTTGATGGTCAGAAAAAATTCTTTGTAAGGGATAAAGACGGAATGGTGACGCAAAGCAGAACTCCCCACGGAAAAGATATTTTTTATGAATACGATCTGGGGGGAAGATTGACACAGACTCATTATCCAGATGGAACCTGGGAAGCTTATCAGTATGATACTTCAGGATTATTGGTGAAAGCAGATAATGAAAGCAGCAGTGTAGCTTTTCAGAGAAATAAATTGGGTCATATCACCAGTGAAAAACAAGGTGAGCATACCATTCAATATGAATATGACAGCCAGGCAAATCTGATAAGTTTAAAAAGCAGTTTGGGTGCAGAAATAGACTACTCCTATAATGATCTCGGGCAGCTTAAAAAGGTTACCGCTGCAACTCCGGATGTACATACCCCTTGGCAGATGAATTTTGAAATAAGTCGGGATGGTCAGATGCATTCCCGTGAAATGACAGGCGGGGTAGAAAGTACTTTCGAATTTGATCATATTGGAATGCCGGTAAGCCAGAAAGTAATAGTGAATAAAACCCATACCGCTTTCCATAAAGATTATAACTGGGCAGCAGGAAGCCGTTTGCTGCATACACTGGACAGAGTAACGGGTGGAAGAACGAGGTTTGATTACGATGCTTTCGGAAGCCTTGTGGCTGCAGAATATTCCAACGGGGAGGTACAGTATAAAAATCCGGATGCTACAGGATGCTTATATGAAAGTGTCCGCAAGACGGATCGAATTTACGACAAAGGTGGAAAGCTGATGCGGGATAAAAATTGGTTTTACCACTACGATGAAGAAGGAAATTTATTGTTAAAAAGTAAACGGCCGATCAACAATGCCAGGCAGGAGCATACAGAAAAACAAGAGCATGTACATCCATATTATAAAACCATTGCATCAGATTGGCTGAACAGTCCTAAACTTCCTGATGGGGCTGACCTGCCAGACGTAAATGAAGATGCTTCAGGAGAAATCCAAAATCAGGAATGGAACTCAGGAGATTGGGCGTATTTCTGGAATGGCAACGGCATGCTGGCCAAAGTAAAACGTCCCGATGGTAAAGAAATAAGTTTTGAGTATGATGCGCTCGGAAGAAGAACCTCAAAAATTGGTTTAAAGGAAATAACTCGTTATATTTGGGATGGTAACGTTCTTCTGCATGAATGGAGCTATGATGCCGAAGAAAATCCTGTGACAGTTGTAGATGATGACGGAAATGTCATTACAGGAAAAGAACCGGTGAGGAATGTGGTGACCTGGGTGTACGAAAGGGGAAGTCATGTGCCTTCTTCTAAATTAATCAATGAAGAAAAATTTAGTATAATTAACGACTACATTGGCAGGCCCATACAATCGTATAATGAAGAGGGAATTTTAATTTGGAGTACGGAATACACTATATTTGGACAAGTTAAAAACGTAAAAGGAGACCGTAGTTTTATACCTTTCAGGCAATTAGGGCAATACGAAGATGAAGAATTAGGAGGCCTTTATTATAACCGATTCCGATATTATGACAGCGACCAGGGCAATTATATTTCTAAGGATCCAATAGATTTGAATGGAGGAAACCCTACATTATATGGATATGTGTGGAATAGTTTAAGTCAATATGATCTTTATGGGCTTGACACTTTTGTACAAAGGCTAGGTAATTTTGGAGAAGAGAAAGTAATAGCAGGTTTAAAGGATAGTGGCAAATACGTTGACGGAGGTGTTTTTCATGTACAAAATGCATCCAATCATGGAATTGATATTGTGGGATTAAGACATGATGGTAAATTTGATGTATTTGAAGTAAAAACCAATATTACCGGGAATGTAGGGAAACTTTCTGATAGGCAGGCAAATCCTTCGGCATTCATCAATGATATATTGAGTGATCAGAAGGCTGGTGCCGGAACATATGGCATATCACCACAAATGGCAGAAAGGATTCGAACCAATATAGGGGATAAATTTTTAGTTGATGTTTATGTGGGAAGAGGAGAAAAAGGAAAATGGTTTGTTGAGAAAACAATGTTATCCAATTGGGATGAAATAGGAAAATTATACCAATAATCAGATTAAAATTTATAGATATATATGAATTACAAAAAATATTTAGATACTCAGATTAAAAAAATAGAATCAAATCTTAACAGCAGAATAAAAAACAATGATTTTGAGTTCTTTTATAATTGCATCAATGATTTTATTGAAAATGACAAAGAAGAATTCGTTGAAGCCTTTACTGAATTTGGAATGCAGTTTGAGAATAAATACCCAATCTCAGGCATTCTTCAAAAAATATTTTATGTAAGATCAGAAACTAATATCGTTGAGTTTAGTAAACATTCTGATAGTGAAAATTTAAAAAAATTACTTGATGCTTATTATTGGCTTAACATGGCTTTTATAAAGGGATATAAGGAAAATCAAGAGTTAAAAGGAGAGTTTTTTCAGGATACGGTATTTGCTTCTTTCCTGGCATATTCTTTCTACCCGCAGGCACTAGAAGGGACATTAGATTATCTATATGCTGAATATAATGAATCTCTGAAAAATGAAAGCGAAAAGATAGCTCCTGAAAAAAGGAAGTACGATAAGTATTATGGTTATGCTGATGTATTTCAATTGTTACAATCATTAATTTCGAATGATTATCATAATTCTTTTAAAGAAATGCTTAAGGTCCCAACGGATATATCCTATGAGTTTATCATTAATAACTATTTAAGTGAAGATCCCAATATTGTCAATGAAGTATTAGAAAAAATGGCTGTATTTCATATCAATAACAAAGGAGAATCCTACTTAGATACTTTTAACCATGATTGCTGGAAAATATTTCCACTGGAGATGATAAGCATTTTAATGGCTAGAAAAAGAAAGGGATTATCAAATGAGGGAATCAGTCATCCATTGATTTTGCATTTCCTGCCATTTATTTTCGAAGTAGAATCTCTTCCCAAAGATGAATTAACCCAAAAATTAGAGCGTAAAATAGTCTGATTTTTTATTCCTAATAATACATTATATCAGCATAATTAGAAAGAAAATACAGAAAATACCCTACTGAAATAACAGATAAATTTAATCCAAATCCAATCCATATATGAAAAAGATATTCTCAGAACTTAAAGGTTTTGTGGTGTTTAGTCCACAGCTTTTAGCAAAATATCTGGAAGAAAATCACCTTCCCGGTAATAATATTTTAAAATATTTTGTAGAAAATGAACATGGGGATGAAATAACAAAATCAGGAATTGCTATTCCAATTATAGGGGTAGAAGAAGACTATTATGCATTCCGGGTTTCTGTAAATGAGGAAAAAATTCTGAATAATGATGAAGTAGAGGTCGAATCAAGAGGCTGGGTATTTCAGACGGCTAATAATGAAGTGAAAATTGTAGGAATTGGCTATTTAAAAGATATTTCCACCATCAATGATGAAAACAGTATTACTTTATCCTTGGAAAACGGATGGTATTCTTTAAAAATTCGGGGAGGAAGTAAAAACGGCGAAAGATTATTTGAGTTGCATATGGAGAAACAGGATGCATACCCAGCTTTCAGCGGAGATGTTACTACCGAATATTATTACGGATAAAAAATATTTAAAAAAAATTATCCAAGTAGATATGTTTTATTTCTGAATTTAAATATCTGATGTTGAGGTCATAGTGCCTATGTTTTCTTAGGCTGAGAACACAGCTATCCCTTTAAAACTCCAGAAAATTTGAATTTTCTTGAAAAAATGTTTTGTCAGTAATAAAAAAATTTCTATATTTGCACCACTGAAAACAACGGTACTGCCGGAGTTAAAGGAGAGTTGGCAGAGTGGTCGATTGCGGCAGTCTTGAAAACTGTTGACTGTAACAGGTCCGGGGGTTCGAATCCCTCACTCTCCGCTTAGGGAGACGTTTATTTTTTAACGTCTACTTTTTTTTTGGCCTAAATTGATT
>CBFQYI010000058.1:0-13963 GCA_965720825.1 uncultured Chryseobacterium sp.
CTTCCTGCTTTCTATTACCATATCAATAACCGGAATAAAATCGGTTTGAGAGCGACTCTGGAAACCTCTACTATTATTGATACATTATACGTTCAGGGAAAAGATTATAACAAAAAAGGGATCGGGATATGGTATGAAATGACAGAACCTACAGATATTGACCTTTTCCTTTACAAAACAAGGATCAATGCCGGATATGATTTCTTAACAACTACTTATTCTAAAGATAATATTAAAGCCAATCAAAACCAGTTTTATTTCTTTGGAGAACACAATTACCACATTTCAGGGAATCACTTCCTGAACATCAAAGCGGAAGGTGCGATGATGGATTCTAAAATAGAATTCTCTGCCAATGAATTATACCGTTTCGGAGGTTGGAACTCCATGCGGGGATTCAATGAAAACTCCCTTGCCGCCGACTTTTATTATTATGGAAGTCTGGAATATCGATATCTGATCGGTAACCAGGCCTTCTTTGACGTCTTTGGGCAGTATGGTCAGCTTAATAATAAATCTTTAAATGTAAAACCTAAGCTCTACAGTGTCGGGCTCGGTTTCAATTTCTTCATTCCTATCGGGCTGATGAGCTTCCAGCTATCTAATGGTAATGAATTTGGAAATCCGTTTAAGTTTAATGATATTAAAATCCACTGGGGAATTCTGAGTAGGTTTTAGAAATAGAAAGGAAGAGGGAAGCTGGAGGCTTGAAGTTATCAGAGTCTTAGTTTCACAACCTGTCTCTTTCATAAGACAGAACTTTTCCTTCAAAAATTTATTACAGAGGACTTCAAGAAGCTGACCACCCTACAATAACTTCCAGCTTCCTTCTCCCAGCATCCCTCCTTATATTAATATCTATATAATAAAGCAAAAGTCCCTATACAAAGGACATTTTCCATTTTACCTTTCTATTAATTCTTCTTGTTAAAAAATATTAAATCGTATTTTTATTTTAATACATCATTAAAATACAGGTAACAGTACTCCGCTAAATTTGTCTTCAAAAAAATGAAGAAAACTCTAGCTACTTTTGCCGTTTTTTTACTTCCTCTTTATTTTTCCGCTCAGGAAATCAATATTTCAGGAAACGTAAAATCAGAAAACGGCTCTAGTGTTTCCGGTGTGAATATTACCGATAAAAACACAGGAAAGACCGCTACTACAGATGAAAATGGTAATTTCACCATTTCCGCAAACCCTAAAGACATTCTTGAATTTTTTGCTCCTGATTTTTCTGTTTATACCGTTGAGGTTTCTTCCAAAAAACAGTATTCCGTTGTTTTAAAAAAGCCAAGCGAAAAGCAGATTGAAGGCGTTGTGATTACCGCATTAGGCATCGCCAAGAAAAAAGAAAAAATTGGTTATTCTACTCAGGAAGTGGGAACGAAACAGTTTGAAACGATCACCACACCAAGTATTGGAAATCTATTCTCCGGACAGGTAGCGGGACTGAATGTTTCCAATCCAACGGGAATGCAGCAGGCACCACAGTTTACACTGAGAGGAAACTCCAATCTTGTTTTTGTCATTGATGGTGTGATTGTAGAAAAAGAGGTTTTCCAGAATTTGGATCCTAACAATATTGAAAATATCAACGTCCTGAAAGGAGCTACTGCTTCCGCTCTATATGGTTCAAGAGGTCGTTACGGAGCTGTTTTGATCACAACAAAAAATGCTAAGAAGAAAGGTTTTTCTGTAGAATTCTCCCAAAACACGATGATTACAGGAGGATTTACCAATCTTCCGAAGACCCAGACTGAATATGGAAACGGTTCACATGGCAAATACGAATTTTGGGACGGCGCTGATGGCGGGGTGAATGACGGAGATATGATCTGGGGACCAAAATTCGTTCCCGGCTTGCAGATTGCCCAATGGAACAGCCCGATCAGAGATAAAGTAACAGGACAGGTTGTTCCGTGGTATGGAGCTGTAACGGGAACTCAGTATGATGATAAATCAAGGTATGAAAGAGTTCCGATCGACTGGAAATACCATGATAACTTAAGTACTTTCTTAAAGCCCGCAGTGATCAACAATAATAACTTTGCGATCAGCTATAGAAATAACAAAGACGTATACAGATTCTCGGGGAATTTCATGAATTATGATGACAGGGTTCCAAATTCTTATCTTCAGAAATACGGAATCAACTTCTCTTCTGAAAACCATCTTGGAGATAAGTTGATCTTTGATACAAAGTTCAACTTCAACCAGGCCTTTACTCCTAATATCCCGAACTACGATTATAATCCAAGCGGACACATGTACACCATTCTGATCTGGATGGGAGGCGATGTAGACGGAAAAGCCCTGAAAAATCATATGTGGATTCCTGGAAAAGAAGGAAGAGCACAGGCCAACTGGAACTATGCATGGTACAACAACCCATGGTTCGGAGCTGAGTATTACAAAAATCAGAACAGAACCAATATTATCAATGCCCAGACAGGCCTAGAGTATAAAGCTACGCAGGATCTATCGGTAAAAGGGAAAATATCTCTTGTAGAAAACCATAGCAAAACGGAAATTCTGAGTCCTTATTCTTATTTTAATTATGATGCTCCAAGAAGTGGCGGATATATTTTAAAAGATAATAAAACGTGGAATCTCAACTACGATGTTTTGGCGACTTATAAGAAAAAAATATCTGAAAACTTTGATTTTACAATCAACGCCGGAGGTTCAGCTTTTTACTATAAAAATAACAAAAATGAAAGGTCTACGGACGGATTGAAAATTCCTGAAGTGTACACTTTTGAAAACTCTATCGGAGCGCTTAAAAATTATACGTATTTGAAGGAAAAGTTAATTTACAGTGCTTATTCTACCATTGATATCGGATTGTACAATGCTTTCTTCATCAATATTTCCGGACGTAATGACTGGTCTTCTACGCTGCCTAAGGCCAACAGGTCTTACTTCTATCCTTCTGCTTCCATCAGTGCGGTTATTTCCAACCTGGTAAAAATGCCTGAGTCTATTAATATGTTGAAACTTTCTGCTTCATGGGCGAAAGTAGCGTATGACTTCCAGCCTTATTCTATCAGAAATTATTATCTGAACAATGAGGGAATCACATTCAATGGAAATCCTACTTATTATTATCCAATGACTTTGAACGTAGAAAACTCTTTGAAGCCGGAACAGACAAAATCTTATGAACTAGGGTTAAGCGCAGGTTTCCTGAATAACAGGATTACTTTAGACGCTACTTATTTCAGAACATTAGATTATAATAACATTCTTCAGTTCCCTGCAGCAGAATCATCCGGTTTCACTTCTCAATATGTAAACGGAAATGAGTATACCACAAAAGGATTTGAAGTTTCCCTTGGTTTAGTTCCTGTAAAAACTTCTGATTTTAGCTGGAAAACGTTGATCAACTGGAGTACTTATGAACAAAAGCTGACTTCCATCTACGATAATATGCCAAACTACAAGAACATTCAGCTAGGGGAAAGAATGGACAGCTATTATGACTATACATGGCAAAAGTCTCCGGATGGAAAAGTAATTCTTGATGCTAATACGGGAATGCCGACAAGAGCCAATGCTCCAAGTAACTTAGGCCATTTCAATCCGGACTGGACTTTCGGTTTCAACAACACATTCAAATATAAAAAATTCACTTTAAACATTGGAATTGACGGAAGCATCGGAGGTGTGATGAGATCGCAGGTAGTGGAAAAAATGTGGTGGGGAGGAAAACATCCTAATTCTGTAGCCTACAGAGATCTTGAGTATGCAAATCCGGGAACCTATTATTTTGTACCTGATGGGGTTAACTACAATCCGGCAACCGGGCTTTACACTCCACACACAAAAGCGATCAGCTACCAGGACTGGGCGCAGAATTATCCATACCGTGCGAGAGTAACACAGGATGAAAGTGAAGAATTTGCTAACGTTTTTGACAGAACTTTCATTAAGCTGAGATCTGTAGTGTTAGAATACGACTTCTCTTCATTACTGAACCCAAAAGGAATGGTAAAAGGTTTCACGGCTAATATTTCTGCCTATAACCTGGCGATGTGGAAAAAATCAAAGAACCTTTATTCTGATCCGGATTTCCAGACAAAAACGGAAAATGATATTCAGGATCCATCCAGCAGATGGTTTGGAATCGGTTTTAATCTTAAGTTTTAACTAAAAAGTACGTCAAGACAATGAAAAATAATATAAACAAAGCGACAGGACAAAATGGTAAGACAGCAAAATGGCTGATGAAATCTATATTGACAGCCGGACTTCTGACATTAGCATCATGTGAATCCAACCTTGATACCATCAATGAAAACCCTAATGACCAGGCCAGTATTGATCCCAAAAATCTATTAACTTACGTTGAAAAATATACTTTCCAGGTAAATGGTGACAATATGTATGCCTCCAGAATGATGATTGGTACTGATGGTGAAAATGCATACCAATATATGAAATGGAATGATGCTTCTTTTGAAGTCTACACAAAAGGACTTCTGAACACAGGAAAAATGATGCAGGAAGCAGAGAAAAGAGGTAACAAAAATTATCTGGCTATCGGAAAATTTTTGAGAGCCTATCATTTCTTCAATATCAGTTTAAAGGTTGGAAGTGCTCCTTATTCAGAAGCAGCAAAGGGTGAATCCGGGATTACACAACCGAAATATGATACTCAGGAAGTTATTATGTCCGGTATTTTATCAGAACTAAAAGACGCCAATGATCTTATTAATACCAACGATAAAATTGAGGGTGACATTGTATACAACGGAGATGCTTTAAAATGGAAAAAACTGATTAATTCATTCCGTCTGAAAATTCTGATCACATTATCTAAAAAAACGACCGTAGGAAGTTATAATATCGCTACAGAATTTGCTTCTATTGCAGGAAGCCAGACTCTCATGACTTCCATTGCAGATAACGGTGAGCTTAAGTTTGCTGATGCAGCAGACAGCAGATACACCATGTTTAATAACAGTGGATATGGTTCAAGTTTGTACATGGCAGATTATTTTATTAATATGTTCAAAGACAGGCATGATCCACGTTTGTTCACGTTTGCAGCACAGACTACCGGAGCGAAAGAAGCAGGAAAAGCCATCACAGATTATACAGGATATAACGGTGGAAATCCTACATCCCCATACTCTGATAATGCAGCGCTGATCACTGCAAAAAACATTTCCAAAGTAAACGATCGTTTTTATAAAGATCCTACCAATGAACCGGCTTCTGTATTAAGTTATTCAGAACTTGAGTTTATTCTGGCCGAAGCTACGGCAAGAGGCTGGATTTCCGGATCTGCAAAAACACATTACGATAATGCGATCAAAGCAAGTTTCAATTTTTATCAGACGTATGTAAAAAATCCGGGACAATATTTCTCAGGATTTGATGTGAATCAATATCTGGCAACTCCTTTAGTGGTGTATAATAATGCTGATCCACTGCAAACACAACTGGAAAAGATCATGACTCAAAAATACATGACGATGTTCCATCAGGCACAATGGACTTCTTACTTTGATTATTTAAGAACAGGCTTTCCAAGTTATCCTTTAAAAGCAGGTGTTGCAGCTCCTTTCAGGTTCAGATATCCGCAGTCTGAGTATAATTACAACAGCAATAATTTAAAAGCTGCTTTAACGGCTCAGTATGGAGGAAATGATAATATCAATTCCAAACCTTGGTGGTTGCAATAAAAATCTGATTAATTTTATATAAAACAAAGAAACCGCAGGAAAATCCTATTAACTTGCGGTTTCTTTCTTATTACGATTGAACATGAACAGAAGAGAATTTTTAGAGAAATCAAGTCTTTTATTAGCGGGATTAGGAACTTCAAATGTTTTACATCCTTCCATTTTAAAAGCTTTAGCCATTGATCCGGCTGCCCAGTCTACATTTTATGATGCAGAGCATGTTGTCATCCTGATGCAGGAGAACCGTTCATTTGATCATGCTTTTGGTGCTCTTAAAGGAGTAAGAGGCTTTTTGGATAAAAGAGCTTTTGTAAAACAGGACGGCCATTCTGTTTTCTTTCAAAAAAATGATGAAGGAAAATATGCGTCTCCTGCCCGTTTGGATTTAAGAAATACAAAATCTACCTGGATGAGCTCACTGCCTCACTCATGGGCAGATCAGCAAAAAGCTTTAAACAAAGGGAAATTTGATCAATGGCTTCAGGCGAAAGCCTCAGGTAATAAAGATTATAAAAATATTCCGCTTACCTTAGGATATTACAACCGTGAAGACCTTCCGTTTTATTATCAGCTGGCAGATGCGTTCACGATATTCGATCAGTATTTCTGTTCATCGCTTACCGGGACTACTCCCAACAGACTGTTTCTTTGGTCCGGAACATTGAGAGAACAGCAAAACGGAAAAGTAAAGGCCAATGTTGTCAATGAAAATATTGATTATGATAAAGCGAGACAGGCAAAATGGAAAAGTTTCCCGGAAATATTAGAACAGCAAAACGTTTCCTGGAGAATTTATCAGAATGAAATCAGTCTTCCAAAAGGAATGTCCGGAGAGCAGGAAGCCTGGTTGAGTAATTTTACAGATAACCCGATTGAGTGGTTTTCAAAATTCAACGTTAAGTTTTCAAAAGGATATTATCAGAATATTCCCAATATCATCGCTTATCTGAAGCAGGAAATTGAAAAAAATCCTAATCAGAAGGAAAGATTTGAAGCCATGTTGGCGGAAGTTCAGGAAGATCAGGTGAAATACCATCCTGATAATTATTCCAAACTTTCAAAAGAAGAAAAAAATCTTCATGAGAAAGCCTTCACCACCAATTCCAACGATCCTGATTACTGGAAACTGGAAATCGGAAAGGATGAAAACGGAGAGAGGCTTGTTGTTCCGGAAGGTGATGTATTATTCCAGTTCCGTAAAGACGTGGAAGAGAAAAAACTTCCGTTGGTTTCCTGGCTGGTAGCTCCTGAACATTTCTCAGATCATCCGGGATCACCCTGGTATGGAGCATGGTATATTTCTGAAGTTTTGAATATTCTGACCAAAGATCCTGAAACCTGGAAGAAAACCATATTTATCATCAATTATGATGAGAATGACGGATATTTTGATCACGTACTGCCTTTTGCCCCGCCAGTGAATCCAAGCCAGCCCGTAGATATGAACGGAAAAGAAGGGGTGGAATATGTGGATCAATCTCAGGAATATATGAGCAATCCTTCTTTGAAAAGCTATGAAAAAGTAGAAGGAACTGTCGGATTGGGTTACAGAGTCCCTATGATCATCGCTTCTCCATGGACGAAAGGAGGTTTTGTAAATTCTGAGGTATCGGATCACACGTCTGTCCTGCAGTTTCTGGAGAAATTCATTATGAAGAAATTCAAAAAGGATGTTCATGTGGAGAATATCAGTGACTGGAGAAGAGCGGTATGCGGAGATCTTACCTCGGCCTTCAATTCTTCCAGCGTGAAAGTTCCACAGATGGATTATCTGAATCAAAAGGATTATGCTAAAACCATCAATGCAGCTAAAAATAAACCTCTTCCCAATCTGAAATGGTATTCAGAAAATGAACTTAAAGACAATTTGCTTGACATTCAGGAAAGAGGACTGAAACCCTCCAATCCGCTGCCTTATCATTTCCATGTAAACCTGGAAGGAAATCATATAAAAATGACTAATCTGAAAGAAAATGGAGTTCCTTTGCTTGTTTATGACAGAACTCAATTTGACAGCAATAATTATCATTTTTCATATGCTTTGTATTCCAAACAAAATTTATCCCATCCTGTACATTCCGGAGCTTATGATTATGAAATTTTTGGTCCCAATGGCTTTTTCAGGAAATTCCAGGGAAGTATTACACCAGAAACAGAGATAATTTTAGAGAATATAACAGCTAAAAACCAGATTGAGCTGACTATAAGAAGTAACAAAAAGAAAAATTTCTTCATCAATCTGGAAGATCTGTACACAAAAAATAAAAAAACAATTTCTGTACAAAAACCAGAAGAAAAAATAATGATCGATGTTGATAAATTTAAAGGTTGGTATGATTTGAAAATAACAGTAAATGAGCATCTGTGGCACTTTTCAGGGAGAATAGAAACCGGAAAAGTCTCAGTTTCTGATCCGCACTGGGCATAAAAAATGTTAATAAATAGGGATAAAAGCCTGTACAAATTTGTACAGGCTTTTTTTGACTTATTCTGTTAAAGTATCTATTAAATATAATGCATTACACACAGTAAATAATTATTAATATAAAAATTATGATATATTTTTCTCAAACTATTCTGAATTTCATTATATTCACTCTACTAATTATCAGCATCATGAAAAAACTAAATTTGACTATTGCAGCGTCTTTATTTGCATTGGCTCTATCCGGGAATCTAGGTGCCCAAGACCTCGCTACAGATAACCATACGGTTACCATTTCTATTCCCGAAGTTGCATTGGTAGATATTGAACCATCAGCAACCAAAAACATTACTCTTGGATTTACAGCTCCTACTGAAGCCGGAAATCCTATTCTTCCATCTGCGGCCAACACTACGTTGTGGCTTAATTACTCTTCTATCAAATCTGTGGCAGATCCTACCCGTAATATAAGCGTAAAAATGAACGCTCTCATTCCTGGAGTAGATCTTCAGGTAACGGCTGCTGCCGCCACCGGAGCCGGAGCTGGTACATTAGGACTATCCGCAGGTCTATTGACTTTAAATGCTGCCGGCCAGACGATTATTTCAGGTATTGGAAGTGCTTACACAGGAAATGGAGCTAATAACGGTCACAATCTTACCTATGCACTCGCTGCAGGAAGTGGTCCTGGAGGAGTAGCAGCTTACGCCGACTTACAGGCTACGGCTACTGTTACTGCTACCGTTACTTATACAATATCAGACGATTAGAATTTAATTAAAATTCAATTTCGCCTTTAAAAATAAGAAGAAGCTGTTAATCAGTTTCTTCCTGGCTTTGTATTATTCATGATTTAATTCCAAACTTTACATAATGATAAAGCGTATCCTTCTTTTGATCACCCTGATTTTGCAGTTCAGCTTTTTACATGCCGGTATTGTGGTTCTCAACGGGCTTACGCATTCTTACAAAATAGAAAACGGAAAGGTTTATAAAGGAAAAGTTGCCATTGAAAACACGGGCAGCAATCCTCAAAGTGTAAAAATATTTTTACAGGATTATACCTACCATGCGGACGGAACGATCAATTATACAGCATTACGTACCAATACACGCAGTAATGGAGAGTGGATAAAACTCAATACCAATCTTGTTACGCTTAAAGGTAAAGAAAAGACTGAAATATTTTATGAAATAACAGTTCCCAATCAGGCAATGGATCCGGGAAGTTATTGGAGTATAATCATTGTAGAGCCGGTAGAAGAAATAAAACCCAGCGATGGTAAACCTGGTGTGAGCATCACTTCTGTTATTCGATATGCCATTCAGGTCATTACAGATTTTGAAACAGAAAAGGCCAAACCGGACCTTAAGTTTGAAAGTGTAAAAGTAGAAAAACAGGATGGAATACAAACAGCAAAAGTAGCTATAGCCAATAATGGCAATCTTTACTGTAAACCGACTGCTTCCATAGAAATCTATAACCGCAAAACGGGTGAAAAGGTGGGAACTTACTCAAGTTTAACGATGGGATTGCTGCCCAATACGTCCAAAACGTTTTACATTGATATCAGTAAAGTACCCCCCGATAAATACAAAGCAACTATCATAGCTACCGATGAAGAAGAGAATGCTTTTGCACTCAATGTGGAATTAGAAGTAAAAAATGAGTAGAACTTGGACTTTATTTATTATCATATCACTATTCCCGGTATTTATTTTTTCTCAAGAGCAATCTAATAGATTGATCAGTAAAAAAGATAGTTTAATGCCGGGAATGTCTACTTCTATTCCCTTCACTATAGAAAACAATTCGGATGAAGCCAAGACCTATGATATCTCAGTTTCCACATCAAGTCCGTCTATCAATCCTATTTTAGCAAAAGGAGAATTTCAGATTCTTCCTCATGAAACATCAGTTTATCTCGTTCCCTTGCGTATCGGAACAGAAACAGGACAGGGTACCTATTCTGTAATAATGAATATCACCGATCGGAATAACGGAATATCTTTTACAAAAAACTCAAAAATCATCGTTTCCGGAAACAGAAATCTTCTAGTTACTGCCTTGAATACCCCTGAGTTTGTAAGAGCAGGAGAAACAATCCGCGCTTCTTTTCTTTTAAAAAATAATGGTAATGTCACAGAAAGTATTATTCTCGAAAGTAAAAATGCTATTGTTGATAATGAAACATCACTGGTACTGGAACCTAATGAGTCAAAAACAATTACCATTCATAAAGTAACAAATGCTGAGCTCGCTCAAAATGAATTCCAAAACCTAAACCTTTCGGTGCACTCAAAGGGTAATCCCAAAGAAAATCAGGATGTATATGTAAGTACACAGGTGATATCCGCAAAACCTTCCGAAAAAGATATTTATCACAGGCTTCCTGTTGCCTTCTCATTGTCTTTCATTGGTATGCAGAATATGGGAGTGTATAATGATGGTTTTCAGGGAGAAATCTATGGCAAGGGAACAATTGATAAAGACAATAAGAATCAGATTGAGTTTAGGGCAGTTACTCATAATCCAGTAGAAATCAATACATTTACTCAGTATGAAGAATATTTTGTGAATTATAAACGGAACAATCTCTCTATTCATTTAGGTGATAAAACCTACTCTTCTTCCTATCTTACAGAATTTGCAAGATATGGCCGCGGAGCAGAAATCCGGTATGATTTTAATAAAGTAAGCTTCGGTGGATTTTATAACCATCCGAGATTTTTCAGAGATATTAAAGATGAATTTAATTTTTATTCTGCTTTTAAAATCCGAAAAGAATCTGAAATTTCTGTAGGATATCTCTACAAAACTCCAAGAAAAGAAGAAATCAGATATAGTGAAGTAAGACTTGACTCTGATGCTCATTTGCCTTATGCAAAGGGGAAATTCAAAATTTCAAAAAACATTAATCTTTCCGGAGAACTGGCATACAGTACAACACAAAAAACAGATGGAACAGCCTATTTACTACAAGCTGAGGCCGTTTTTAAAAAGTTGAATGGAAGTTTAATGTATATGAAAGCCAGCCCCGATTTCGCAGGATATTTTACCAATACAAATACTTTTAATGCTAATATTTTCTACAATATAACAAAGAAAATAAGTGTCTTTGCCAATTATATGCAGGATGCCAAAAATTTCCAAAGAGATACACTGCTCCTGGCAGCACCCTATAGAAAATATTTTCAATATGGTATACAGTACAAATATATACCGAATGGTTTCATTATCCTTAATAATGGATATCAAATCTATAAAGATCGTTTAGAACCTAAACAGTTTGATTATTATGAGCGCTACTTCAAAGTAAGTATTAATCAGCAGATCGGGCTATTTCAGATAAATGTGGATGGACAATTCGGGAAAACGGATAATTATCTTACAGGATTTAGTGGTAATTCAAGTTTTTATTCCGCCAATCTTTCATTTCAAAAGTTCAGAACATCTTTTAACATCTTCGGAAGTTATGCCATAAGTTCAAGATATCAGCTTCAAAATCAGAGAAATATCTATTATGGTGCCAGAATCTTTAGTCGGTTTTCTGATAAGACCAGCTTAAGTATATTTTATCAGAACAATTATATGCCTGAGGAATATTTTAAAGACAGAAATCTGTTTGAACTTCTATTTCACCAGCAGTTATTTCCCGGAAATGAACTTGATCTTTCCGGAAGATATTCATTGCAAAGAGGAGAAATCGGAGATAAAGATTTCATATTCTCCATGCGTTATACATGGCGTCCCCATATTCCCGTACAGAAAACCGCCGAGTATATTTCGTTGTCGGGAAATGTTGGCAACCTGGGGATAAGAAAGACTGAAGGCATTAGATTAATGCTTGGAAGTTATCTATCTATTACGGATAAGGAAGGAAATTATATATTTAAAAATGTTATCCCAGGTAATTATTTTCTTGAAATAGACCGCTCCACTACGGAAATCAGTGATATTCCGACTCAAACGTTTCCTGCTAGTCTTTCATTGATCAATAAGGAGAACACTTTTAATTTCGGATTAACCACAGCAGCAAATGTTCAGGGACACGTTAAGTTCTTAGAAACGGGAGAAAAAGATCAACCTGATTTTGGCCAGATACAATCTGAAAAAGGAAAAAAGAAAAGAGAAAGTATTATTGTAGAAGCGACCAATAATGATCAGACTTTCCGCAAAATCTGTTTCATTGGAGAAAACTTTGACTTCACTTATCTTAGGCCTGGAGACTGGACTATTAAAGTATATCGTAACGGGCTTGATAAACGATATAAAATTTCAACAGACAAATTTCTGTTTACTTTACAACCTTCAGAAACAAAAAATTTAAGCATCAATGTTGTTAAGCAGCAGATAGAGATCAAATATCAACAGGAATCCTTAAAAGTAGGGTATAATGAAATAAAAAAGAAGAGATGATTCTGATCCGTACCATATTATTAATTGCATTTTGTGCTGTATCCGGGTCAATCTATTCCCAGACCGCAAATACGACTGTCAGTCTTACATTGCCAGTGGTAACTTTAATGGACATTGAGCCAACAGGAAGTATTGTTTTAAATTTTACAGCTCCTACAGAAGCAGGAAATGCTCTTGGAGCACCTACTCCCAATACATCAAAATGGATCAACTATACTTCAGCTATTACTTCCGGAGGGCTTACCAGAAGAATTACAGCTTCAGTAAATAAAGTTATCGCAGGTATCAATATAAGAATTCAAGCGGCGGCAGCTTCAGGAGCTGGCGGCGGAACATTGGGAACATCTTCAGGGCAAGTAATTCTCACTACAACTCCTACTACCATCATTAGTGGTATTGGCGGAGCATATACAGGAAATGGAGCGAATAACGGGCATGCACTTACTATTTCACTTGCTACTAATACTTACGCCAATTTACAGGCTCAGGCCAATACCGCAATCGTCATCACTTATACCATCACAGAATAAAATTAAAATGAAAATAAAAAGTCCCTTTCTTAAAGAACAGTTCTTAAAAAGATATTTCTATAGTATTGCTTTACTAATGGGAAGTTATCTCGAAGGGCAAACCATAAATATTACCGGGGCTAACTGGAATGCAAGTGTACCTACCATCACTGAAGCAGGAAGCAACTATGCCGGAACTTATGACAACCCCAGCCTCCTCACATTATCAGGTCATTTACCTGGATCTTTTCTAAATCTCCTTAGCAGTTCCGGAGCAAAAATCACTATGCAAATTTCCCCTACTTCCTGGAACAGTTCCCTGAAACTGTATGCAAAACGAAGTGGAGGGACAGCAACAATCAATGGGCTCTGTGTTCTTTGTACTGCTTCTATCAATGGGGGTACCACAAATTTTATAGAAATACCACAGGCCGGCGCCGTGACATTATCAACAATAACCTTTAGTGGACTATTAGGTGTCAGCAACAGTGTAGATTACTCAGCCATTAGTGTTCAGCTCCAATTAGGAGGAGTTTCCGTTACAATTCCTTCTGCGTCGTATAGTACGCAAGTAGTTTTTACGATAGCTGCAAACTAAATTCTCCTTTGTAAGTAAATTAACAATCAAAATGTAACCAATAAGAACCGTTTCTTTATAGAAGCGGTTTTTTATTTCTTATGGGTTAAAATAAGGTAAATTCTGAGGGATTAAATCTCGTTTATATACCTGAATTAACTTTCAACTACAATAAACGATATATGAGCTTAAAATGATAGAGGGTTTAATTTCCCGGGGTACGGGGTTCGGGTTATTGAGATTAGACGTCAGAGTTGCAAGTATAAGGATCACCTTTATTCCCATTGTGTCATTTTGTAGGATCAAGGTTTATGTATGAGAGGTTTGAAGGATGTAAAA
>CBFQYI010000059.1:0-13930 GCA_965720825.1 uncultured Chryseobacterium sp.
AATAACAATCAGATAAATGGCTAAATACTTCCAATGCAGTTTTTTTACACGATTATAATAAATAATGGAGGTTATGGCAGCAAAGGCTTCTCCCCAATACATAAATGAAGAAAAAAATTTTTGAATCTCAGTCATACTGTGTTTAAGGATGTGAATGGTAATTAATAAGATATACCCAATGGAGGTGATGGTGGAATAAGTGTTCCGCTATTTTCTCCCAGGCCTTTATCATCATCTTCATCTTCTCCTCCTAGACCTTTGACAGAACGGGCGTTTAATGCCATTGATTTCCCTTCAGAACCTTGGAAAGGATTGAAATCATAATCAATAAGTTCTCCTGCTTCATCAGCTTTTTTTAATGTTGGGATCATTACCAGTGTGTGTTTTTCTGCATATTCTTGCGGAACAGGATGAGAGTCCATAATAGACCAGTTTTCCTGTTTTGGATAAGAAGCGTAATAAAATCTTATTCCCAGATCTTCCTCAGAGGTAGCAGGATCCACTTTTGCAGCTTCTTCTTCAATTTTTGCAATAAAACTTTTTAATTTCGGAAGGTCAAACCAAATAGAATGAGCGTCTTGTATTCCTAAAGTGGTATTAATAGCACTTAAATGATTTTGACGATAATTTTCGATCAGAGTCTGGATAAGACTGTTTGACATAGTCCCAGGCTGTAACGGATTGTTTGATTCTGTATTCATAGCTTAGTGGTTTACGGTAAAACTCAATTAATATGCAAATCTCGTAAAAAATATTATAGAAAATGTATTTACAAATTGGGAATTACACTGTTATTTTTACCGTGTTTTTACGGATTGTATGTGAAAAATAACAATTTAGAACGAAGGAAACTCATATTCATTCAATAAAAAACGGAGAAAATATATTTTCCCCGTTTTTCTTTAAATACATGGATACTTTCTCCAGTCCCTGCAAGTATAATCTACTGTACAGCAGAGACCGGGAGGGCAGCTCCAGTCTTCGCCACACGCAATTGGGAATGGTTCAATTCCGCCATCAATTTTCTTTAATTCATTTCTTTTTAACTTTTTCATGTTGATTTTGTTTAAGTTATTAGAATAGTAAATATAATTATATTTCACTTAATAAGGATAAATTGAATAAAAAAATAAGTGCTGCAGATTATTCTACAGCACTTATTCACAAAAATAATGTATATGAAAAAAACTATTTTATTGTTCAGTAGGTCGGAAAACTAATCCTGTTTCTACAAAATAATCCAGCGTAATTCTGTCTCCGTCATTCACATTTCCTGCAAGAATTTCTTTAGACAATTTGTTTAAAACTTCCTGTTGGATTACTCTTTTCAATGGTCTTGCTCCGAAGGCAGGATCATATCCTTTATCCATCAGATAATCTACTGCATCCTGAGTGAAAGTCATAATGATGTTTCGTTTAGATAACATTTCATTAAATCCTCTCAATTGATACTGAACGATTTTTCCGATCTCTTTTTTTCTTAAAGGCTGGAAGAGTACAATTTCATCAATTCTGTTCAGGAATTCCGGACGCAGAGTCTGTTTTAAAAGATCAAAAACTTCATCTTTTGTTTTATCCACAATTTCATCCTGATTTTCCTCAGTAAGGTTTTCAAAATTCTCCTGAATCAGGTGTGAACCTAAATTTGAAGTCATAATGATGATTGAATTCTTGAAATTTACCACTCGTCCCTTATTATCCGTCAGACGTCCATCATCCAAAACCTGAAGCAATGTATTGAAAACATCTGGGTGTGCTTTTTCAATTTCATCTAAAAGCACTACGGAATAAGGTCTTCTTCTTACTGCTTCAGTCAATTGTCCACCCTCATCATAGCCTACGTATCCCGGAGGCGCTCCTACCAATCTTGAAACACTGTGACGTTCCTGATATTCACTCATGTCAATTCTGGTCATATTGTTTTCATCATCGAATAAAAATTCTGCCAATGCTTTTGCCAGCTCAGTTTTACCGACCCCGGTTGTTCCCAGGAATAAGAAAGATCCAATTGGCTTTTTATCATCACTCAATCCCGCTCTGTTTCTTCTGATGGCATCAGCAACCGCCTGAATAGCTTCATCCTGTCCTACAACTCTATGATGCAGTTCAGATTCAAGATTCAATAGCTTATCTCTTTCTGATTGCAGCAATTTGGTTACCGGAATACCTGTCCATTTACCAATTACTTCAGAGATATTTTCTGCAGTAACTTCTTCTTTGATGAGTTCATTCTGATGATTCTGCATTTCCAGCTCCATTTTGCTGAGTTCTTCTTCTTTTTCACGAAGCTTTCCATATTGGATCTCCGCTACTTTTGCATAATCTCCGGCTCTGGAAGCTCTTTCTGCTTCATGTTTCAGAGATTCAATATCTTTTTTGATCTGGGTAAGATCCTCACTTTTCTGTTTTTCTTTCAACCATTTGGCATTGATCTCATTTCTCTGTTCAGAAATTTTAGCGATATCTTCTTTCAGATGATCAATTTTAGTTTGGTTGCCTTCTCTTGAGATGGCTGCCAGTTCAATTTCCAGCTGCATCAGTCTTCTGTCCAGAACATCCAGCTCTTCCGGCTTGGAATTGATTTCCATTCTCAGTTTTGCAGAAGCTTCATCAATAAGGTCAATTGCTTTATCCGGTAAGAAACGGTCTGAGATATATCTTTGAGACATTTCCACCGCAGCAATAATTGCCTCATCTTTGATTCTTACTTTGTGGTGAGCCTCATATTTATCTTTAATACCACGAAGGATAGAGATTGCAGATTCAGTATCCGGTTCTTCCACCATTACTTTCTGGAAACGTCTTTCCAACGCTTTGTCTTTTTCAAAATACTTTTGGTATTCGTTCAAAGTAGTGGCACCAATGGCTCTTAATTCTCCTCTTGCTAAGGCAGGCTTTAAGATATTGGCTGCATCCATTGCTCCTTCACCACCTCCGGCTCCAACCAAAGTGTGAATCTCGTCGATGAAAAGAATAATCTGTCCGTCAGATTTAATGACTTCATTCACAACAGATTTCAGACGCTCTTCAAATTCACCTTTGTATTTTGCTCCGGCAATCAATGCTCCCATATCCAATGAGAATAACGTTTTATCCATCAGGTTTTCAGGAACGTCACCACTGATAATTCTATGAGCAATTCCCTCTGCAATGGCTGTTTTACCTACACCCGGTTCTCCGATAAGGATCGGGTTGTTTTTGGTTCTTCTGGAAAGGATCTGTAAAACCCTTCTGATCTCTTCATCACGCCCGATTACCGGATCCAGCTTACCTTCTGCTGCTAACTCGTTAAAGTTTTTAGCATATTTATTTAAAGACTGATAAGTTTCCTCTGAACTGGCAGAAGTTGCTTTGCTCCCTTTTCTTAATTCTTTGATAGCGCCTTCAAGCAGATTTTTGGTCACACCCATATCTTTCAACATTTTTGATACTTCAGAAGTCGTTTCCAAAAGAGATAACCATAAATGTTCAATCGTTACATATTCGTCACCCATTTTCTTAGCGATATTGGGTGCATCCAGCAATACTTTGTTGGCAGATTGTGAAAGATAAATATTTCCTCCCTGTACTTTTGGAAGTTTTTCTAAATTTTCACGGTTGCGCTCTCTTACCAAATTAGCATCTGCTTCAGATTTTTTCAGTAGGAAAGGCGATATATTTTCATCTACCTGGAAGATTCCTTCAAGGAGATGTTGAGGTTCGATACTTTGATTGCCCAGTTCCATAGCAACCTGTTGTGCTGCCTGGATGGCTTCCTGTGATTTTACAGTATATTGGTTTAAGTTCATATTTTTATATATTTTTGGTAATGGTTTGTTTAAAGTTTAGTTTTTAAGAAACATCAAGAAACCAAATTCTGAGGCTTAGTTTCTTAATGCCATCAATTATTTAATCATTTATTCGATGACTGTATCGCAAAAACTGTTCAATTATTAAATTTACAAAAAAATAGGACAAATTTTCCGGATATTGTATTTTTAACGGAAATTTAACTTGACAAAATTTCCGATTTCGTAATTATTTCTTGGAAATTCATGAACAAAAAGTCATATCAAGGTAAAATAGCTAAAGATTGAGACTGAAGATGATGGGTCTTTTTTCTTTTTATGTTCAAAAAATGAACAGTTTAATTCAGAATAATTACTTTTGCATTTTACCAGATGGAACTAAAAGAAAAACAGAGAAAAATATTAGACGTAGCCGTAGAACTTTTCAAGGAGAAAGGCTATATGGGAAGCTCAGTAAGAGACCTGGCTACCAAACTCAATATCAAAGCAGCATCGCTTTATGCACACATCCGTTCAAAGGAAGAAATTCTGGAATGGATTTGTTTTGGCATTGCTCAGGAGTTTTTCGATGAACTTCAGGAAGTAAAAAATACAGACATTGCTCCGAGAGAAAAACTGAATCTCCTATTGGATAAACACTTATCTGTTGTTCTTAAAAACCGCGATGTTACTCACATTTATTCCAATGAATGGAAGCACCTTGAAGAAAGACTTCCCGAATTTGTAGAATTAAGAAAAAACTATCAGCAGGAAGTAGAAGAACTGATTTCCGAGATCTACAAAGCGGAAAAATGGGAGCTGAAATCACCCTCGTTTACCACACGATTTATCCTTCATACTTTAAATAATTCCTATTTCTGGTTCAAGAGAAGCAGCGATTCCACCGATGAAATTACCGATGAGATAAGAGAAAAGATTCTTTTTGGCCTGCTTGGAAATCAGAAAAAATAACCACTCCGTTTGTCATTGACTGCGTCGAATCTTCGATTTCTGACGAAGGAAGAATCTCGTGACAGATTGTTAGATTTTTTAAAGATTCTTCTCTGCACTTATGAACTTTGTTCGCAGACTTTCAGCTTGTGCTCAGAATCACATTGGGCATAATTTTAATTATCTTTCTTATTTAGAATCATTCAAAATATGACAAAAGTCATAAAAATTTTGCCAGCTAGCAAAATCTTTTTAAATTTACACCTAACAAATGTTAGTTAGTTTTATGGATTTTTCAGTTGAATATCTGGAGCTGGGTCAGTTGAGACAGCTTCAATCCGACCGGTTGATCAGCCTGATCAGCTATTTGGGAGAGAAGTCGGAATTTTATAAAAAGAAATTTGATGAATTACAAATATCTCCACAGGGTATAAGGTCGATTGAAGATATCGCTAAACTTCCTATTACTTACAAACAGGATTTAAGAGATAACTATCCGTTCGGATTATTTGCTGTTCCTAAAAGTGAGCTTCAGCGTATTCACTGCTCAAGCGGGACAACAGGAAAACCAACTGTGGTAGGATATACCAAAGAAGATGTGGACCTTTTCAGTGAAGTGGTGGCAAGATCTTTACATGCTGCAGGAGCAAGACCTGGAATGCAGTTGCATAATGCTTACGGTTACGGGATTTTCACAGGAGGATTAGGTCTTCATTACGGAGCCGAAGCGTTGGGGATGAGTGTTCTTCCTATTTCGGGAGGAATGACGGCAAGACAAGTAGATCTGATTGTAGATTTCAAACCTGAAGTGATCTGCTGTTCTCCTTCATACGCCGTAACGATTGCGGATGAGTTTGCAAAAAGAGGAATTTCTGCAGAGGACATCAGCCTAAAATATGCAGTATTAGGTTCAGAGCCATGGACAGAAATTATCAGAGGACACATTGAAGAAAAATTAGGTGTTCATGCTACCAATATCTATGGATTAAGTGAAATTATCGGTCCTGGAGTTTCCATGGAGGATTTTGAAGAGAAAGGAGGAGCTTATATCTGGGAAGATCATTTTTATCCTGAAATTTTAGATCCCATTACCAAGCAGCCGGTTCCTTTTGGGGAAGAAGGTGTATTGGTGATTACCACTTTAACCAAAAAAGCAATGCCGCTTTTACGTTACTGGACCAATGATATTACAAGTCTTTACTACGATGAAAATGCCAAAAGAACAATGGTGAAAATGAAACCCATTGTTGGCAGAGCTGATGATATGCTGATCGTAAGAGGGGTAAATGTTTACCCAAGTCAGATTGAAGATGCTTTTTCTTATGTAAAAGGAGTGGTTCCGAACTACTATCTTACGCCTGTAGAGAAAGAACATATGTGCATCGCTTTGGATATTGATGTTGAAATAGATGATGAATTGGTAAAATCTCAAAAAATAGAATCAAATACCGATGATTATTTTAATTTTGTCGGCAACTTTGGAAAAAACATAGAAAACGAAATAAAAAAGAGGGTAGGAATCACTACGAAAGTAAAAGTTCATGCTCAGGACAGCCTGCCGAAGTGCGAAGGTGGAAAAATTAATAGAATACTTAAAAAATAATGAATTCATTTTATAAACTTAAAACAGTTAAAGTTCAGAAAGATACTTCCGAAGCAGTGAATGTGGCGGTAGAAATTCCTGAAGAACTGAAAGACAAGTTCAGGTTCAAGCAGGGACAGTATCTGAATTTCCGAATGACAATCGACGGAAATGAAGAAAGACGTTCTTACTCTATCTGTAATGCTCCAAGTGAAAAAGGCAATACACTGGAAGTATTGGTAAAATTGCTTGAAGGCGGAAAAGTTTCAGGTTATTTCAATGAACATCTTCATATGGATGAAGTGCTGGAAGTAATGCCGCCGATGGGTGGTTTCAATACTTCTTATCACCCGACAAACGTAAAAACTTACGTTGGTCTGGCTGCAGGAAGTGGAATTTCCCCTGTTTTATCCAATATTAAAGAAAGCCTTTATCAGGAACCGAATTCAAATGCATATTTGTTTTACAGCAACAGAAGCATGAATCATGTGATGAAGAAAGGTGAAATAGATAAACTGGTAGAATCTTTTAATGGCAGATTGAAAGTTGTTTATTTGGTAAGCCGTGAAAAGCATGAAGACCCGATTTTTGAAGGGAGAATTTCTCCTGAGAAATTAGATTTACTGTTTGAAAGATATACTGATATCGATGTAAAAGAAGCTACTTATTTCATTTGCGGACCTTCGGAAATGATTAAGGGGATTGCAGACTATCTGAAAAAAGACAAAAAAGTACCTGCTATTCAGGTTTTATTTGAATATTTCACCGCTCCGGATGAAGAAAATACGGAGGAAATGAGCGATGAATTCAAGGCAATTGCCAATATTGAAAGTATGGTAACGGTAATCATTGATGATGATGAATATTCGTTCCACCTTAATTCTAAAAAAGAGAGTATCTTAGATAAAGCATTGAAAGATCAGCTTCCGGTTCCTTTCGCATGTAAAGGAGGCGTTTGCTGTACGTGTAAAGCACAGGTTCTGGAAGGAGAAGTTTTCATGGAGAAAAACTATGCGCTTACCGAAGAAGAAGTAGCCAGAGGCTTCGTTCTTACCTGCCAATGTCACCCTACAACCAATGTGGTGATGCTTAATTATGATGTTTAAGACAATTTGAAAAATGAGAAAAATGAGCTAATTTGAAAATGCTATTATCGCGGTTAAATTTTCAAATTTCCTAATTTTCAAATCTTCAAATTATTTAATTTTCAAATTCAAAAAAAGATGGACTTAGAAAAATTTGTTCAATACGTTCACGAAGAAAATAAAGTAGAACCAAAAGATGTAATGCCAGATGATTACAGAAAGCTATTGGTTCGTCAGATTTCACAGCACGCCCATTCCGAAATTGTAGGAATGTTGCCGGAAGCTAACTGGATTTCCAGAGCGCCTTCATTGAGAAGAAAAATGGCTCTTTTAGCGAAAGTTCAGGACGAGGCTGGTCACGGCTTATATCTTTATTCTGCCACTGAAACGTTAGGAGACGGAAGCATCAGAGCAGACAGAGATGCTACTTATGATGATATGCTGGAAGGAAAAGCAAAATATTCAAGTATTTTCAACTATCCTACGTTAAGCTGGGCAGATATCGGTGCCATCGGTTGGTTAGTAGACGGTGCTGCTATTATGAACCAGGTAATGCTGATGGGGAACTCTTACGGTCCTTATTCAAGAGCTATGGTGAAGATCTGTAAGGAAGAATCTTTCCACCAAAGACAAGGGTATGAGATCCTGATGGCGTTATGCCGTGGTACAAAACAACAGAAAGAAATGGCTCAGGCTTCGTTAAACCGTTTCTGGTGGCCAGCTCTGATGATGTTCGGACCTAACGATGACAGTTCGCCAAACTCTAAAATCTCTATGAACTACAGAGTAAAAAGAGAAAGTAACGACAGTCTTCGTCAGAGATTTATTGATGTTACTGTTTCTCAGGCAGAATTCCTGGGATTAACCATTCCTGATAAAGACCTGAAATGGAACGAGGAAAGACAGCATTACGATTTCGGAGAACTTCCCTGGGATGAATTCATGGAAATCTTAAAAGGAAACGGACCTTGTAACAAAAAGCGTATCGAAACAAAGAGAAAAGCGCAAAGAGAAAATTCGTGGGTAAAAAAGGCTGCGGCAGCTTTTGCAGAGAAACAACAAAAAGAAGTAATATAATTTAATGTATTAATTTGAAAATGTGCTGATTTGAAAATATAACTACTACGGATTAATTTTCAAATTACCTAATTCTCAAATTTTCAAATTCTCAAATTAAAATATGACAAATTTAGATATGTGGGAAGTGTTTATTCAGACTAAACCGGGATTATCTCACAAACACGTTGGAATTGTACAGGCACCAACAGCAGAAATGGCTTTGCAGAATGCAAGAGACGTTTATACAAGAAGAAAAGAAGGAACTTCTGTTTGGGTGGTTCCAAGTAAATATATTGTGACTTCAGAAGGGATTGATAAAGAAGCATTCTTCGATCCGGCTGATGATAAACTATACCGTCACCCGACTTTCTACGACATTCCAAACGACGTAAAAAATATGTAGATTAATAATTTGAAAATGTACTAATTTGAAAATTTGAAAATGACCTTAACCAAGTTAATTATTCTCAAATTTTCAATTATGACGATTCATCAATTTTCAAATTAAATAATTCTCAAATTTTCAAATTAAAAAATAATGAACCCATTATATAATTATTTATTAAAACTAGCAGACGACAGTTTCATTATGGGACAGCGTTTGTCTGCGTGGTGCGGTGAAGGTCCTTACTTAGAGGAAGATATTGCATTGACGAATATTGCGTTGGATGAACTAGGTCAGGCGAATAACTTTTACGTTTACGCTTCAAGAGTGATAGACAACGGAAAAAATGAAGATGATATCGCATTTTTAAGATACGAGCACGAATACGTCAACGCCCATTGGGTAGAACTTCCTAATGAAGATTATGCACAGACTATTCTTAAAGTATATGTATTGTCTGTCTATCAGAAACTGATGTATGAAGCATTATCAAACTCTGCTAATGAAGAATTGGCTGCCATTGCTCAGAAATCATTGAAAGAAGTAAGATATCACTATACGCACGCTGCATCATGGATGAAAATCTTTGCTCAGGGAACTGAAGAAAGCCGTGAGCGTTTGGTAAAAGCCATCGAAAATATCTGGGAATACACGAAAGGTCTTTTTGCTAAATCAGAAGGTGAAGATGACTTGGTTGGCTTAAATATTGCTCCCAATTCAGACGCTCTTTACGAAGAATTCCTTGCAATTACCAGGAAAGATTTTGCAGACTTCGGGTTAGAATATCCGGAAAATCATTTCATGCAGCCCAAATCAAGAACAGGATATCATACAGAATATTTCGGATTTATTCTTTGTGAGCTTCAGTATATGCAGAGAGCATATCCTGGGTGTACTTGGTAAGAAATTTCAGTTTGAAGAAGGTGTATTTTAAAATACTTATGATTGTATTGATAGTTTTACTCCCAATATTTTACTTTGGAATAATCAATGCTCAAGTCAGTTTAAAGTATGAAACAAATAATCCTGGAGATTGTATTTCGCAGATCTCCAACAGAGATTTATGTCAGTATATAAAACAGAACAAAATATTGATTGTTGCAGATCTTATTGTAATTGCTGTTTTATTAATGTTTAGAAGAAAAATAATAAGAGATTGAAAAATCCTTTAGAAATATTAGAAATGGTTCCCGATCCGGAAATTCCGGTAATCAATATTGTGGAATTAGGTATTGTAAGAGAAGCGAAAATTACCAGCGAGAATTCTTGTGAAGTAACAATTACACCTACTTATTCTGCCTGTCCCGCCATGTTTACCATTGAGGAAGACATCATGAAAATCATGAAAGAGAACGGATGGGATGCAAAAGTAGTAACCAAGATGTTTCCGATCTGGACCACAGACTGGATTACTGATGAAGCGAGAGAAAAACTCCGTGTTTATGGAATTACACCTCCTGAAAAAGGAGCAGACGAACATCACATTGGGAAACCGAAAAAATGTCCGCGTTGCGGTTCCGAGCATACCAAGCAGATCAGCAGATTTGGATCTACTTTGTGTAAGGCATCTTATCAGTGTTTAGACTGCCTGGAACCATTTGATTATTTTAAATGCCATTGATGAGTTATTCATCAATCCACAACAAACTTTACGGCTATGCAAAGCATAACGAAGGAATTGTTAGAATGTTAAATTATTAGACGGTTACATTAATTTATATTGTTAAATTAGTGCGTTGTTAAATAATAAATTAATAAAAACTATGTATACACAACTTGATATTGAAACACATTTTGACGGGAAGCTTAAAATCGCATATCTTAATCAACCGGAAACGATGAACGCCCTTACCAAGCCGGCTTTATCAGATCTTAGAGACTTTGTTAAAGAGTGCAGCGAAGACGAAACCGTAAGATGTGTTGCCATTTCCGGAAGAGGAAGAGCATTCTGCTCAGGTCAGAATCTGGATGAAGCTTTTGTAGTAGGCAAAGAACACCATGATCATGACATCATCAGAAAAATTGTGGTAGACTATTACAATCCATTAGTAATGGAAGTTACCCGTTGCAAAAAACCGGTTATTGCTTTAGTAAACGGTCCTGCAGTAGGAGCTGGAGCAATGTTGGCTTTAATTTCTGATTTCGTTCTAGCGAATGAGAAAGCATATTTTGCTCAGGCATTTTCAAATATCGGTTTGATTCCTGATACAGGAGGAACTTACTTCTTACCGAAACTTTTAGGTAGACAATTAGCCAATTATTTAGCATTTACAGGTAAAAAATTATCTGCAGAAGAATCTAAGGCGCATGGCCTTGTAGCAGAAGTTTTCACTGAAGAAGAATTCGTTCCAAAATCTATGGAAATTCTTGAAAGAATGGCGAACATGCCAACAGCGGCAATCAAACTTACGAAAAAAGCTTTTGCCAATTCTTATACCAACACATTGAAAGAGCAGCTTGAACTGGAAGGAGATCTTCAGCAGGAAGCAGCAGGCACAGAAGACTTCATTGAAGGAGTAAATGCCTTTTTACAGAAAAGAAAACCTAATTATAAAGGAAAATAAATCATAGATATTAGATTTTAGAAGTTAGATGTTAGTCAATAATCTAACTTCTAATTTCTAGCTTCTAACATCTAAAAAAATGAAAAATATTGGAATTATCGGTGCCGGAACGATGGGGATCGGCATTGCACAAGTAGCCGCAACGAACGGATGCAAAGTATGGGTTTACGACGCCAACGCAAAACAAGTAGAAACGGCAACGGTAGGTTTGGAAAAAAACTTGACCAAATTGGTTGATAAACAAAAAATTTCGGCAGAGAAAATGACTGAAATTTTAGCTAATATTTCCATTGCTACAGAATTGAAAGATTTCAAAGATTGTGAGCTGATTATAGAAGCCATTATCGAAAACAAAGAGATCAAAACCAAAGTGTTTACAGAACTTGAAAACTATGTTTCTGAAAGTTGTGTTCTCAGTTCCAATACCTCATCTATTTCTATCACCTCTCTGGGTGCAGAACTTAAGAAGCCGGAGCGTTTCATCGGAATTCACTTCTTCAATCCGGCTCCGTTGATGCCTTTAGTGGAAGTCATTCCATCCTTATTAACAGAAAAAACATTAGCAGAAAAAATCTACGACCTCATGAAAGAATGGGGGAAAACTCCTGTTATTGCCAAAGATATTCCCGGATTCATTGTCAACAGAATTGCCAGACCTTATTATGGAGAAGGCTTGAGAATTGTTGAAGAAAACATCGCCACACCGGAACAGGTGGATGAAGCCATGAAAACATTGGGGAACTTCAAAATGGGACCTTTCGAATTGATGGACCTTATTGGAGTAGATGTAAACTTTGCCGTAACAACCACTGTTTACAAAGATTATTTCTACGATCCGAAATACAAACCGTCTTTATTACAGCAAAGAATGTCTGAAGCCAAACTTCACGGCAGAAAAACAGGAAAAGGTTTCTACGATTACAGCGAAGGAGCAGAAAAACCTGTAGCTCAAAAAGACGAAGCTCTCTATCAGCAGATCTTTTTAAGAATCATTTCAATGCTGATCAATGAAGCTGTTGAAGCCAAAAGATTAGGGGTTGCCAATGATGAAGATATTGAGCTGGCAATGCAGAAAGGTGTTAACTATCCAAAAGGATTATTAACCTGGGGTAAAGAAATCGGATATGGGAAAATCTCTGAAACCCTTCAGAATCTTTACGAAGAATATCAGGAAGAAAGATACAGACAAAGTCCTTTGCTTCGTAAAATGAATTAAATAATTTGAAAATATGTCAATTTGAAAATTGATTACAACGTGTTTTCATTTTCAAATTCTCAAATTTATTTAATTTTCAAATTAATATTATGGATATAGAAGAATTCAGGGCTGAGCTGGAAACCAGGCTTTTAATTGAAAAACAATATTTAGCTCAGGAAGCCTCTTCGGTTGATGAGCAGGAAAGACTCGAGCTACTAGGAAAATTTAATGAAAAATATAAAGAGCTGATCAAAAGATTAGCCAACGAAAATGGAATTGATTTAAACGAATCCTATCCCTCTGAAAATTCATCAGACTTAGAAAGTCTTTCATACGAACAAATGATTCTGGGGAAAACAATGAGTGTTTACGACAGATTATCAGATGAGTTGTATGAAGAAATAACAAACATATAATTAATAGAAATGAATCCAAGACAAGTAGCAGATTATATGTTCAATCAGGATTATTTTTCCCAGTGGATGAATATCAAAATGATTGAAGTAAAAGAAAATTACTGTTTAATAGAAATGCCAATCAAAAAGGATATGCTGAACGGACTAAAAACAGTTCATGGCGGAGTTACCTTTGCTTTTGCAGACTCTGCGCTGGCATTTTCTTCCAACAATACCGGAGATGCTGCCGTAGCATTGAACTGTATCATCAATTTTACCAAAGCAGGAAAAGAAGGTGATATTTTCAGAGCAGAAAGTATCTTGGTAAATGACACAAGAAAAACCGCTGTTTATGACATTAAAATTACCAATCAAAATCAAGAACTGATTGCAAAATTCGTAGGAACAGTGTACAAAATCGGGAAAAAAGTAACAGAATTATAAAGAATTTGGAAATTTGAGAATGAGGTGATTTGAAAATTATTGTACTCCATTAATTCTTTACTTGCCTGAATTTTTCAAATTCTCAAATTGACTCATTTTCAAATTAAAATTATGAACAACGTATACATCATAGACTATGTCAGAACTCCCATCTCGAAACTGCAGGGAGGATTATCAGAAGTAAGAGCCGATGATTTAGCGGCTATTGTGATCAAAGAAGTAGTAGCTAGAAATCCTGAAGTTCCTGTAGAGGAAATTGAAGATGTTATTTTCGGATGTGCCAATCAGGCGGGTGAAGATAACCGAAATGTTGCAAGAATGGGACTTTTACTGGCTGGTCTTCCTTACAAAATTGGTGGAGAGACCGTTAACAGATTGTGTGCTTCAGGAATGTCTGCGGTAGCGAATGCATTCCGTTCCATTGCAGCAGGAGAAGGAGAAATCTATATTGCAGGAGGAGTAGAGCATATGACGCGTTCTCCTTATGTGATGTCAAAACC
>CBFQYI010000060.1:0-13887 GCA_965720825.1 uncultured Chryseobacterium sp.
TTTTTTTCTTCCATTTTTTTAAACAAATATTCATTAATTTTTGTTTTGATGTAACATTTAACATCTCTTATTTGTCTTATTACACAGAAAGGTCAAGGAAACAATATTTTAAACTAAATTTTTATCAACTGATTATCAATATATTACAATTAATCGAAAACATTTTTAAGTACTTTGTATTGCATGATACTAAATTTATTACATATCTTTGCAATGTTAAATAACAAACCATACAAGCTATTAACTAAAAAAGAATAATCATGAAGACTCAAATTCTTATTGCAGCACTATTTTTCGGTGGACTTATCACTGCCCAGCAGAAAAAAGACAGTATGAAAGTAAATGCTATTGATGCAGTGAATATCAAGAAGCAGGTTTTCAAAAAGCAAGGTGACCGTTTGGTGTATGATGTAGCCTCTTCATCCATCGCTAAAGGAACCAACACCTTTAATCTTTTAAAGCAAACTCCGATGATTTCCAGTATAGATGGAAAAACGCTGAAGATTTTGGGAAAAAATGATGCTGTGATTTATATCAACAATAAGAAAACCAATATGGACTCTGAGGCATTGATTGAAATGCTGAAATCTACTCCATCTGAAGATATCCAGAAAATAGAAGTCATCACAGTTCCCGGAAGTGAATTCCAGGTTGAGTCAAAAGAAGGGGTGATCAATATTGTGATGAAAAAAAGCAAAAACAACGGTTATAACGGAACGTTGAAAATGCAAAACGAGCAGGCATATTACAATAACCCCAATGCAGGAGCTTCTTTTAACTTCAGACAAGGAAAATGGTCTGGTAATTCTAATTTCAGAACGGGAAGCTGGACAGACAGACAAAGATATACGCTGTCTAACGGTGATCCTACTTTCAGAAATGAATCATTTGGATTCAATGATGATCCTAACAAAAATTTTGGCGGAGGCTTCAATGTTGATTATGAAATTAATAAAAAACACAGCCTTGGATTCTCTTACAACATGAGATACAATAAAAGTTTCAATTCTGTACTGGATATTACCAACTGGCAAAACGGTGTGCTAAACAACAGAACGGTTAATAACGAGGATGCACAAACCAGAAATCATTCTTTCAATTTGAATTATGAGATGAAAACAGATTCTCTGGGAAGTAAGCTTACATCGAACGTTTCTTACCTGTGGTTCAACAGAGATAAAATGAGTTTCAATGAGAGCTTTCCTTTAACGAATGATACGATTAATAAATACTCCGCATTGCATCAGGCAGTACCCCAAATCATTAACAACTATGCTGCCAATATTGATTATTTGAAAAAAACAGCTAAAGGAGCAACATGGCTGATGGGAATAAGCTATAACCACACCAATACAGATAACGATACCAAACAGGATAAACTAGTAAAAGGAGAATTTATTATCGATCCCAACCAAACCAATCACTTCATTTATAAAGAAAATATTCTCGGAATTTACCTGAATTATGAAAGAAAATTAACGGAAAAGATATCCGGAAAAATAGGAGCCCGTTACGAAATGACCAGAAGTACAGGTGATATTGTGGATAAAACAGGATTTGAAAGAAATTACAACAACCTTCTGCCTTACCTGAATTTAAATTATGCCATCAGTTCAGACCATAATTTGAGCTATACATTTTCCAGCAGAATCAGAAGACCCAGATTCTGGGAACTGAATCCTTCGAGAACCTACTTTACTCCTACCAATTATACGCAGAACAATCCGTTTATATTGGCTTCCAAATACTATAATCAGGAACTCAACTATATGTACAAAAATGCATTCTATGCCAACCTTAGTTTTAACATGGTGGAAGATGCAGCTGCTTCAGACCTGATTCCGTTGCAGGGAACGGTAACAGCTCCTAAAAAAGATTCTGAGGGGAAAATCATAAAGGATATCAAAGGAAATCCAATTATGGAAACTACCAGATTCTTAAGATATATCAGAACCAATTATGGAAAGAACAGAGAGATTGCTTTAACGCTTGGAATGAACAAATCCTGGTTTAAAGATATATGGACAACCAACTATTCTGTCAATTTAGGATATGTTACCTACAAAGGCGGAGTATTTGAAGATCCTACTTCAATGCCCGTTCCGGGAGAAACTGAAGTGGTAGATCCTTATATCATTGATGTCAAAAACTATAATATGTCTGCAACCCTCAATAATGTCATCAGACTGTCTTCTAAAAAAGACTGGTTTTTAGGAGTGAATTACTTCTTCGCCAGCCAGACTGCCATGGAAGGAGGAATGATAGCAGCGAGACAAAGCTTTGATTTGAGTCTGAAAAAAATTGCCGGAGACTGGACCATTGTAGCGGAAGTAAGTGATTTATTTAATCAAAGTTTCTACAGCATTAAAGGAGTACAGCCTAATGGAAAATATAATAATATCACCAACTTCAACTATCCAAGACTCATGAGCATCGGGGTTACTTATAATTTCGGGAATCAGAAACTGAAAAAAGCAAGGGAAATGAAATCAGCGAACGATGCTGTAAAATCAAGAACCTAACCTATAAAAAACTTATACACTCAATCCACTCTTAAATAAAAACAACATGAAACGTATAATTTTGTCAATGGCTATTGTATTCGGTACTTGTGCATTTGCGCAGGAGAAGAAATCCGATACGGCAAAAACAAAAAATATAGAAGGAGTTACCATCACAAAACAGGTTTTCAAAAAACAAAGTGACCGTTTTGTATATGATGTAGCAGCATCTCCTGTGGCGAAGGGAAATACCACTTTTGACCTTTTGAAGCAGACTCCATTATTATCTTCCACAGATGATAAAACATTGAAAATCGCAGGAAAAAATAATGCTTTGATCTTTATCAACGGAAGAAAAAGCAATATGGATTCTGAGTCTCTGGCTCAGTTTCTGAAAAATACTCCGGCAGAAAATATTCAGAAAATTGAAGTCATTACCGTTCCAGGAAGTGAATATCAGGTAGAATCATCTGATGGAATCATCAATATTGTTTTAAAGAAAAAAATGAGTGATGGCCTGAATGGAAACATGAGAATGTCTAATACCACCAATAAATATAACGGAAGCCAGGCGAGTTTCTCAGCCAATTACAGAAAAAATAAACTGGGAGTAAGCGCCAGCCTTAGCGGGGGTGAAAATATTGAGCCACAAACCTATACTTTAAGAAACGGTACTTCCAAAACTTCTAATGAATCTGTAGGTGATGTGGATGATCCGAATAAAAACATCGGTGGTTACCTGAATATTGATTATCAGCTGAATGATAAAAGCAACCTTGCATTATCATGGAATACATGGGCCAATAAAAGCTATAATTCAACGGTAGATTTATTTAATACCATAAAAAAAACAAATATAGAATATACATGGTCTAAAAACCGGGAAGATTCAAGATCTTATAACAATTCTGTGAATTTAAATTATGAATTAAAAACAGATTCATTGGGAAGTAAACTGAATGTAAATGCAGCCTACCTCAACTACAGAAGATTCCAGTTTACAGATAACCAGACTTTTAGTTCAGACATCAACAGAAACGTAGGAGCAAGAACAACGCAGGTCCTTCAGGATCTTCCCCAGATCATTAATAATTTCTCTGGAATGGTGGATTATAATCAAAAGTTTAAAAATGAACTGACGGTTTCTATAGGCGGAAATTATAATAAGACTAAAACAGACAACGATTCTAAAAACATAACTTATTCTTTTGATCCTGTAAAAGCTCCGGATTCCAGACCCAACCATTTTATCTATGATGAAAACATCTACGGAATGTATATTACCGTTGAGAAAAAGATTTCCGACAAACTTTCCGGAAAAATAGGTGCCCGATATGAGATCACAAACAGTCTTGGAACTTCTGACAACGCTCCCACAGAAGCCCTTAGAAGGATTGAAAGAAATTACAAAAACCTTCTTCCTTATCTCAGCGTGAATTATGCAATTAATGATAAAAACAATATCTCGTATTCCTTTTCAAGCAGAATGAGAAGACCTAGTTTCTGGGAACTTAATCCGGTAAGGAACATTCTTACAGATGATAATTATACTCAGAATGACCCATTTGTAAAGGCATCTTCTACCTATAATCAGGAGCTTACTTATATGTTCAAAAATTCGTATTTCCTGATTTTAAACCACTCTTACATTCAGGATGTGATTACGCAGGTACCACTTCAGGGATATCCGGTATCGCCGGCTGGAAAAGAAGGCGAAAACCCGGCATTAAGATATATCAGAACCAATTTTGGGAATAAACAGGAAATGTCTGCCATGGTAGGTATTCAAAAGTCATTTTTCAAGCAATACTGGACAACCAATTTCAATATCGGGGTACAACATAATATCAACAATGGAAGCCTTGATACTGATCCTACAACCGGAGACCGATTCAAAGATGAAAAAGGAATCAATGGAAAATTTATTACGTACACCAATAAAACCAATTCTACAAGTCTTTTGATCCAAACCAACAACACCGTTCGTCTTGATAAAAAGAAAACATGGTTCTTCGGACTTAATTATTTCTTCGTAGACAAACAGCAGATTGAGCTTGGTTCATTGAAAAACCTGATGAGTTTAGATCTTAGCGTTAAGAAAATGTGGAACGACTGGACGTTTGCAGTGAATGTAAATGATGTACTGAATACCAACATCGTTAAAATTGAAGACTTTCAGGAAAACGGGAATTATAATTATGTACACCAAAACCGTTACAATAGAAGCTTAATCGTAAGTCTTACCTACAATTTCGGAAACCAGAAAGTGAAAAAGGTAAGAGATATTGAGGGTGCTTCAGATGCTATCAAAAGCAGAACCAGATAAAGAATTATCTTTCTTCATATTCAATTATTCTTACGATATCCGCTGATTATTTTCAGCGGATTTTTTTATATTTAATAACTATGAAAAAACACATTCCAGTTATTTTAATTTGCCTTAATTTTCTCTTTCTTTGGACAAGCTGCACAGAAAAAAAGATAAAACTAGGCAAGGATATCAACTTTGATAAGGAGGAAAATATTCATTATGGGAACAGTCCTGAACAGGTAATGGATCTCTATATTCCACATACAAAAACGATCAAAGAAAAGAATGTTTTTATCATGATTCATGGTGGAGGATGGCGTAGTGGAAATAAATCACAGCTTACCTTTTTCACTCTTTCTATGATGGAAAGATTTTCTGATCATATTTTTGTCAATATCAATTACAGACTGACATCAGAAACTCATTATGGCTTACCCAATCAGATGAATGATATTAAAGATATTTCAGCCTTCTTAGAAAAAAAACTCGGATACACCCCCAAGTTGATATTATTGGGAAACAGTGCCGGAGCCCATTTATCCATGCTGTATGCTTATAAATTTGATACAGATAAAAAAGTAAAAGCTGTAATTAATATTGTTGGTCCGGCAGACCTCTCAGATCCGGGTTTTAAAAATTACCAGGAATATTCCTTTGTGGAAAGAAGGCTTGTAGATCCTCGTGTAGTGGAATCTGGAACTTCCAGAATAGATTTCGCAAGTCCTGTGAAATGGATCGATGAAAACTCTCCTCCTACTTTATCGTATTACGGAAATTCGGATCGTGTTATTCCGTCTTCACAAGAAAAAATATTAGATTCTGTTTTAAATAAAAATCATATTCTCTATGAGTCTTATCAATTCAATGGCGGACATCTGGACTGGGATAAACACCCAAATGATCAATTTCTTATCAAGAAAATAGAAACATTTCTCAAGAAAACAGACAAAAAATAACACGTTCTGATATTTCAAAACGTGTTATTCTTTTATATTTTATTTTAAATTTATTCTGATTTTGCAACAGCCGTTCTTTCTGAAACACCATTCGCATTGAAAGCTTCAATCTGGAAATAGTATGCATCTGTTCTGTCTGCCCCAGTAAAGAAATATTCATTCTTTCCGTACACCATTATGCTTCCGTACAATTTATCGGGAGTCTTTCCGAAATAGATTACATAGCCGTCTGCCTCAGGATTCTGCTGCCATTTCATCCAGATGCTTCTTCTTTCACCGTACTTTTTCGGGTCAGCTCTTAAAGGCACAAAACCTTCTACTTTTGCCGGCTGTTTCCCTGCTCCTTTTCCAAACACTCTGAAACCGCTTAATGCAAATTTCCCTGTTGGCATTTTCAGATTTTCCATTTTAAGGAAACGGGCTTTTGTAGGCTGTTCAAGTTCTATATAATCATGAGGAACGTCTTTTGTGTTTTTGCTTTTATCCACAATTACATTCCATTTCTTACCATCGTTAGAACCATAGATTTTATACTGATGCATTTTCCCAAAGGTTTTCCCCATAAACTCGGCATCCTGATCTGCATAATTGATCTGAATGGCATTGATTGTGGAAACTTCTCCTAAATCCGTCTGGAACCACTCTCCGAAATTTCCGGTTTTAGCACTCCAATACGTTTTGATATCTTCATCGACAGCATAGTTGGGCTGATATCCTCCCAAAGTAGATGAAACCTGAACCGGTTTATTATAATTCAACAGCATCCATCCGGCAAAAAGACCTTTTGTAAAATCTTTCCCTTGTGCATACTGCGGAAGATAAGTTGGATAATCTCCATAAGCCGTATTACAGTACATTACATCGTCTTTATCAAACCCTGCAGGCCAGATTCCCAGTCTTCTTTCAAAATTATTTTTAGTAGAGATGAAAATCGTGGAAATGTGCCACCAGTTTTTATAATTGTCTTCAAACGTAGCTCCGTGTCCTGCTCCTCTGGCAAAACCTCCCGGTTTATAAGAGAATGGATTATGCTGTTGATATTCGAAGCCTTCCAACGGACTTTTGCTCACGTATACTCCATCAGAATATCCACTGAATTCTGTTGCCGGAGCACCATACTGCATATAATATTTTCCGTTGTGTTTTGTCATCCACGCTCCTTCTACAAAAGGCTGAAGAAAAACATTATCATTGTATTCACCGAAACGTTCCCAACCGTGATCTTCAGGCTTTAGTTTAATAATGGGCTTAACAAAACCTTCGGACTGAAGATTTTTTACTTTCACCTCTGTTCCCAGTAATGGCCATTCATTACTTGAGCCCCAGTACAGATAGAGTTTATTTTTATCTTCATCATAATGGAATGCCGGATCCCACGCTCCTACTTTTAAAGTGTCCACTGCAATTTTCCAGTCGTCTTTGGTGGGGTTTGTACTTTTCCAGATCGGGAAATCCTGTTCCCAGGTAGAACCATAGACATATAGAGTATCTTTCATGGCCCATACCGCCGGAGCATTAAGATCATGGATGTATTTATTATCTCTTAAAAACTTCCTTTTCACAAACTTCCAGTCCAGCATATCATCGCTGTACCAGTATCCTTCCTGATTGGTAGAAAAAAGAAACAGTTTATTCTTAAAATTAACAATCACCGGATCTGCCGTAGCACGATGTTTCCCTTGTTTTGAAAAAACTTCAAAAGGGGTATAACCATAATCGATATTGATGGGATTGCAGAATGTTTTCTGCTGAGCACCCACAATCATTCCGAGAAAGATTGCCAGTGACAGAAAATATTGTCTCATTTTTAGATTTTAAAGATTGAGACAAAGTTAGGTAACTTTTTTGGGTTTTCTCCAAATAAAGCCATCCAGCAGATAATGGGTGAGCTGCGGAACAACCAATAGCGGAACCAGAAATTGAAACCATTTTTCTGAAACAATTATATTCAGGGAAAAGTGTTCGTTCCATACCAGAGTTTCCCATAAAAATTCTTCCAAGAAAGCAAAGCTTAAAAGAACACCTATGAACAAAAGGATTCCTGAAAAAGATTTAAAAATCAGCATCCAATTCATCTGATGATTTTCTTTTTGCTGTATTTCCCGGATGTAGATCAATGCGATATAGGGAATCCCATGAGAAACTACATTCAGAAAAGTAAAAAGAAGATCATTGTTAAAGTAGATAATCCCAAAATACCAGGAAAGGAAAGTTCCAGTGATCAGTGCTGTTTTAGGAATGTTAATTTTTTTTGTTTTAAAGGCTTCAACAACAGTTTTAATGATCCAAATAATCAGAATGGCAAAATAGATAACGGTAATTAAAGGAACGTAATCCGGAAGATTTTGAAGCCAGTCAAACTCGTTGTTGACGAACCATGTGAAGGCACGGGGAGTTTTAAACCAGTACAACATGGGAAAAATAGTAGCGGAGTAAACAGCAACCTCATCTATTTTTTTGCTCCAGTTATTGGGTTCAAAACGGGCGTAGATTCTCATAAAACCATATTGCTGGCGTATAAAATGAAAAACAGCAACCAATGCCAGGACCGACCAGAATGTCAGACTTCCAAATTGAAAAAGGATAATCCCTAAAATCCAGCTTACCGCAGGAATTCCGAGATAAAGCCATTTATTTTTCTGTATCTCTCCTTTTACGAAATACGTTTTGAACAGTGTAGAATATACATGAGCTACATCCACAAAAACGATCAGGAAAAGCCATGTGTAAAAGGAATAGTGATTTTCCAGCCCCTGAATTTGTTTCTGAAAAAGAAATATAATCAGCAATACAACAAAAGGTGGTGATAAAATAAACCACCAGTCTGTTTTTGCATTATGTATCCACGGCTGTTTCATTGTATTATTGTATCATTTGTCCTGCAGTCCGGATTCCCTGATAAAAGGCTTCTTCAAAAATAGAGATTCCCGAAAGATCAGAGTGGGCAAAGAAAATTTTTCCTTCTACAGGTTCTTTCGCGGCTTTGGTTTCTTCACCAAAAATCTGATTGGGAACCGGAGCAATCATGGCATGTCCTATTTTATGAAACTGCATTTCGAGAATAAAATCTTCTATCAGAGGATGCGCTTTCTTCAGATCATTTAAAACTAAATCTTTCAGTTCAGATTCTTTCATAGCATAAAGTTTTTTCCTCGCTTTTTTGCAATCTGCCGTTGAGAAACTCTTGTAATGAGTAATTACTTTTTCACCTATAATCTGGTTCAGATTCTGATGTTGATCAAAAATATATCCCAATCCGGAAGTCCCGTAGATCACATTATCCCAAGCTAGCTCTTCATCTCCGCCGAATTCATTTTTCAGCGTAATGGTGGTTAAAAGCCAGGGCACATAGTGAAATGACGATGCTTTTTTATGATTAAAAATTCTTTCATTCACAAACTGCGGTGATGCAAACAGTACTTTATCTGCAATGATCTTCCTGGTTTTCTTTTGGATATTATCAAAGCTCAGTACTTCAACCTTATCCTTAATTTTTACATCAAAAACTAAGTTTTCTGGCATGTGTTTTCCCTCTGTATATTTTGAAAAATGTTTAGCCAGTCTTGCATTTCCTTCCGGCCAAGTGAATACCTGATCTTTATATTTCGTGCTCCAGTTATTTTTTCTTCCTGCAAAATAATGAATTCCTGCCCATGCTGAAACATAGTCAATTCCTAACCCGAAATCGTCTCTGCAGGAGTAATCCAGCAACCAGAGAAGTTCTTCCGAATGGTAGTTATTTTCCTTAAGCCAATCTTTAAAAATGATTTTTTCAAGTTTTACAACCTCATCTTCCCTACTTGAATCATGTACGGGAATGGCAAACCAGTATTTCCCCTGTAGATCTTTCCTTACCCGAAAATCATCCATCAGTTTAAAAAAGCGACTAAGCTCCTGTTGTGTTTCTGCTAAAATACCTCTCTGAGGAACAATATCATTCTGCCAGGAATTTTTATAGAACAATCTTTCCTGCTGTGGAAAAGTCATTTGGTATTCATCAAGAATAGGTTCTCCGTTTTCTTCTGTTCCAAGGCAGATTCCGCATTCTTTCAGGAAATCTATAATTTCTACATTTTCTTTATTAGGCAAGGGTAAATAATGAGCTCCTAAAGGGAATTTTGAAAATGAATTCTGCCCGTTGGAAGAGTTTCCTCCCAGGTGGTTTTCCATTTCAAGGAGAAGATAATCCTGTTCATTATTCTGGCTGAAAAATCGGCATGCAGAAAGTCCGGAAATTCCACCGCCAACGACAAGATATTTTGTGTGGATAACTTCTGAAAATTGTGGAAAATCTTTTGCCCACAACTTATGGCCAAGAACATGATTAGTTCCTGTAATTTTAAGCAGTAATGATTTTACCTTCTTTCCGCAATACTGCAAAAAGGGAAGCATAAGGCTACCTAAAAATATAGTTTTAAGAAAATCCTTTCTACTGTACTTTCCCCCACTCTTCATCGAAATAACGGACTAATATCTGGTTGTCCAGACGGTTAACTTCTACATCTTTCACTTTCATATCTTTATTAAAATAAGACATCTGTGAAAAGTTGTAATCATAGTATTTTAAGCCGGGAAGCTTTCTATAGATTCTATTGTTGATGGGTTCAAATGAAGCCATCGAGAATCCCCATTCTCCAAAAGACGGAACATAGGTATGATATGCAGCAGTGAAAGGAAAAATCTGATTGATTGTTTTTTCGATACACCAGAAAGATTTCGGAGCAAAATACGGAGAGGTGGTCTGAACCACAATTTTGGTATCAAGCGTTGTCAGTTTCTCCAGTTCTTTATAAAACTGCAGAGAATAGAGTTTTCCTAAGCTGTAGTTGGACGGATCCGGAAAGTCGATGATGATGACATCAAATTTCTTTTTGCTGTCTTTTACCCAAATGTAAGCGTCTTTATTGATAATTTCCACTTTTGGATTTGAAAAAGAATTTTGGTTCAGCCTGCGCATGGTTTCATTCGTCTTGAAAAACTGGGTCATTTCACCATCAAGATCTACCAGTGTTATTTTTTTAACGTCTTTGTATTTTAATACTTCTCTGGCTGCAAAACCATCTCCACCTCCGAGAATCAGGACATTGTCAATGTTTTTTGCCATAGACATCGCAGGATGTACTAAAGCTTCATGATAGCGGTATTCATCGGTGGACGAAAACTGTAAGTTGTTATTCAGATACAGTCGGAACTCATGCGTATTCCTCGTTAAAACAATTCTTTGATAAGGTGAACTTTTGGTATAAACTACGTTTTCACCATATAATTTTTCTTCAGAATAAGACAGAATCGTATCCGAGAAAAAGAAAAGTCCCAGCAAGAATGTGAATGCCGCGATAGATTTTAATTTGAGGGATAAGGGTTTTGATAATTCTTTTGTAAGATAATAGCACAGAAATATTGCAATAGAGACATTGATCAATCCGAAAAACAAAGGTGTTTTGACGATTCCCAGCTTTGGAATCAAAACCAATGGAAAAAGAATCGATGCTAATAAAGCTCCGATATAATCGAACGCAAAGACATTTGAAACTAAATCTTTAAACTGAACTCTGTCTTTCAGAATGTTCATCAGAAGCGGAATTTCCACTCCGACAAGACAACCAGTGAAAAAGACAAAAAGGTATAAAACACTTTCAAAGTGGGCAAGGGTATTAAATAAAATAAACAGCACTACAGAGCTGATTCCGCCTACAATTCCCACAAGGATTTCGATCTCAATGAATTTATCAATAAGATTTCCTTTGATGAATTTCGCAAGATAGGAACCTACTCCCATTGAAAAGAGATATACCCCGATAATGAAAGAAAACTGCTTTACCGAGTCTCCTAAAAGGTAGCTCGCCAGGGCTCCGGCCACCAGCTCATAAATCAATCCACATGTAGCAATGACGAATACTGAAAACAATAAAAGCAGCTCAAGAGGAATCCTCTTCTTATCCATGAATTGCCGCGCTTATAATCATTGAAATTCCGATGATAAATGCTCCGAAAACAATAGCCAGTGCTATATTTTTGTTCTGAGCGATCTCATGCCATGTTTTCTCCGGAGTAAGCTTTTCAATAATGAAATAACACACCAGCAGAATAGCGATTCCTAAAAATGAATAAAGAACCGAGTTCAGTATGGGTAAGAAATTGATGTTGTCCATAGTTTTTATATTTTTATTTGTGATAGTATCTGTAGAATCCTACTCTGGAATGACTTCTTGTAGTTCCGTCGCGGTATGTTTCCGTTTTGGCACAATCGCAGACCTGATTTCCCTGATAGGTAAGATATACAAACCAGGTCATAAAAAGACCTCCGATTAAACAGAGTATCCAGTTTTGTCTTATGTAATGCAAAATATTAGTTATCATGATGTGGCATATGGGGTATTTGAACTATTCTTCCATTTATTCACATTAAAGAAATATCTTCCTATCCACATCGCGATAAAGAGTGCTATCATTATGAATAAAATGAATCCAAAGTTCCAGAATGAAACGGGAAGCCAGGTTGCCTTAATTTTAATATCGTTATTGGATGCAATAATATCTGTTGTAAGTCTTAGCCCTTCAGTATTGATCAGAGAGTCTATTTTTGAAGTTCCAAAGGAAGCTTTCACCAGTTTACCCAGTTCTGTTGTATCTTTTTCTAAAGTCTTTCCGTCTATGAAAGTGGTAGATTGTGCTTTATAGATGTCAGTTACATCAAGAATTCCGGATTTATCTCTGGAGATCAATACTTTGGAATCTGGTGACTGAAGACCGGAAAATGCAGGCAATAATGCCCCTTCTTTTTCTGCTGAAATCAGGAAATGATATTTGCCTGAGCTTACCCCGCAAAGGTTGAATTCTTCAGACTGATTTCCTTCCGACCAGCTTTCGCCGTCTTCATAGCCATGGTATTGTTCGATATCTTTTGAGGTATATACAATTTCATTGGTATTTTCATTGACAAGACTTAGCTGAACATTGGCCCATGAATTGTCAACTGCTGAAAAAGCATTGACTTTCAATGGTGCAGAGCCTCCGGACAGGGTAAAACTTTTACTGACCAGCTCTTTGTCTTTTACATCAGCAAAGTTGATGGACTGTTCAAAAACGGTTTCGTTTGTTCGTGAGAGATACACATACAGCTGAAGCAGACATATCATTAATGCGCCCACACAAAAGATGTTCACCGCCTGTTTCATATCAAAATAATAAGGCTGAACAATTCCAACTCCTGTATAATACGGCATATGAGCAATTTTAAAAGCTCTTTTAACCTCATATTTTGAAATGTGGACTCCATAAAAATACTGACTTTTCTTAGCGGTCTTCTCCTGAGAGATCATACGGGTTCCATTGACATATTCTTTGTAGGTAGCAATGCTGAAATCCAGGTGTTCATCAAAAAAACCTGTTGCTGCATCGATAGTACATGGAGTGTTTTCGTACCAGCGATAAGTTCTCCCAAGATAGGTTGGTAATTTCGAATCTTTACCTTTAAAATCATCAGGGTGCATTGAGATCAGAAAAACCCAATGTCCATCGCTCTCACTCAGGAAAGCATCATTTCCTTTGCTGTCTTTTAAAGAATATTCCCGCCAGAAAATACTGTTTCCGTATTTTTTGACAACAATTGATACAACGGTATATTCTACACCATCAATTTTTCCTTTCTGTCCGACGTCCAATACAACGTTTTCTGTCGGTATTTTCAAATGTTTAATCTTTTTATTTCCTGCGACATCAATGAGGTGAGAGCAGGTTTTACAAACATATTCCTCGATAGGAAAAGTGAGATCTAATGTATTTTCTGATTCGCATGCTGGGCAGACATAGTGCATTTTTTATCTGTAAATTTTGTGTTTCTGAATGGTATTAGCTTTAAAATACTGAACTACTTCATCTGCAATCTGCTCTACTTTTGTGGTATTGTCCTGCGTATAATTGCAAAGAAAAACATCAAAAGTAAGCTGTTTAAATTCCGGCCACGTATGGATACAAAGGTGAGACTCTTTCAGGATCACTGCGGAAGTAAAACTATCATTTTCAAAAATATGATTGGTGACTCCTACAATTTCTACATCTTTTGTTTTCAGAATTTCTTCCGTAAACGTCAGAAAACCTTTGCTGTCTAATAACAAAT
>CBFQYI010000061.1:0-13786 GCA_965720825.1 uncultured Chryseobacterium sp.
AAAATAAAAACAAATTAAAAGAAAACATAATCTAATTCTCCCTAACTTGAATAATTACCAAAACCCAGATAATTTCCCTATAAATGAAATAATAAAATAAACAATATACCTGAAAATTTAGAATAAAAAACTAAAAGGAGAACCCCTACAATAATTAATCGTTTACTTACATTAAAGCAATCACTGGTAAAGATACTACAAAGAAAAAAACCACCTTACGGTGGTTTTTTTATCTTAAAATTGAATTGATTAGTTGATGAGATCAAACCTTGCATATTCTGCAACCTTCTTAGGAAGCTTAATTCCTTCTGCAGTCTGGTTGTTCTCCAGCAATGCAGCCATAATTCTTGGTAATGCCATTGCTGATCCGTTTAAGGTATGAACTAACTGAGATTTACCATCTCCTTTATAACGGCATTTCAATCTGTTAGCCTGGAAGGTTTCAAAGTTAGATACAGAACTTACTTCTAACCACATTTCCTGAGCAGCACTCCATACTTCGAAATCATATGTCATTGCAGATGCAAAACCTGTATCTCCACCACAAAGTCTTAATACTCTGAATGGAAGTTCAAGATCTGTAAGGATTTCTTTGATGTGCTCTACCATTTCTTCCAAAACGGCATAAGAATTTTCCGGTTTTTCAATTCTTACAATCTCTACTTTTTCAAACTGGTGAAGACGATTCAATCCTCTTACGTGAGCTCCGTAGCTTCCCGCTTCTCTTCTGTAGCACTGAGAGAATGCTGTATTCTTAATCGGAAGATCTTTCTCATCAAGTAATACATCGCGGTAAAGATTCGTTACAGGCACTTCAGCTGTAGGAATAAGATATAATTTATCTTCATTGATATAATACATCTGTCCTTCTTTATCCGGCAGCTGCCCGGTTCCAAAACCTGACGCTTCATTAACAACGTGAGGAGGATTTACTTCTGTATATCCTTTTTCTACGTTTTTATCTAAGAAATACTGAACCAAAGCTCTTTGTAATCTCGCTCCTTTTCCTAAATAAACCGGGAAACCTGCTCCGGCAATTTTTACCCCTAATTCAAAATCAATAAGGTTGTATTTTTTTGCCAGTTCCCAATGTGGGATTGCTCCTTCACCAAGACCTTCTACAGGATGAGACTGGAAAATGATTTCATTATCATCAGCAGAAGCTCCGCTTTTTACCAATTCGTTGGGAATGTTAGGAAGCTGGTACAGAATATTCAGTAAGTCGTTTTCTTTACCTTCTAGCTGGGATTTCAATTCTGAGCTCGACTCTTTGTATTGTGCTGTTTTAGACTTTGCAGATTCCGCTTCTTCTTTTTTCCCTTCTTTCATCAAAAGTCCAATTTCTTTCGAAATTTTGTTGATTTCGGAAAGTTGGGAATCTAGTTCAAACTGGATTCTTTTTCTTTCGTCGTCGGCAGCGATAGCCTCGTCTACCAACTCAAGATTTTTGAATTGTCTTTTCTTAAGACCTTCTAAAACGCGTTCTTTATTGTCGCGCAAAAAATTGACTTGTAACATTTTATTTAGATGTTAAATATTAGATTTTCAGCTCATAATAAGCTAACAATTGTACAAATTTAAAAATTATTTTGTGATCGTAACGGTATTTATTGAAGTAGGTGCATCAGCCTCTTTTGAAAACACTTCATTTCCGTCATACAATACCTTTGAAACCTGAAAAGCAGTAGGGGTATTACGATATTGAACCTCCAATGTCCCGGTAACATTATCATTGACATTGGTACTTTTTGTAAAGGTAATCAACATTTTGGAATGATAAGAAGTTCCTGTACCTGGTTGATCCGGGCTGATAGAATCCAGTCTTCTTCTTTTTGCTCCTGCCAGGTATTCCATATAGTATAATGACTCGGGTGATGTTTTTAACGAAATACTTACCGGAGCAATATCTTTCGTTCCAAAAATATCATTCACGGAATATCCCGTATAAGATCCTGTAAGTTTACTGTTCAGAAGATCCTGACCCGCACTGTTTTTCATATAAATATTAAGTACCTGATCTATTCTCTGCAAAGAATCATCATCATTTTTACAACTGATGAGTGCAAAAACTACAACCAATATGCCCCAAAAATATTTCATCATAATACAAAGGTAAAATATTAATCTTTAGACTGCTTCTTTATTCTTCAAAATATTTCTGATACCATAGCTCAAATGTAACCAGCTGCCATATTTTCACCCAGTCATACTCTTGTTCCTGATGATTCCACCATTCATCAATTACCGAAGTATTGAAGAAATTCCTTTTTTTTAAGCTTTCAAGATTTTCAGTAATAAAATCTCTTACTCTTTTTTCGTTTTTGATGAAATGATTGACAGGAAATGAAAATCCTTTTTTAGGCATATTCAAAACTCTCTGAGGAAGATATTTTGCAGCGGTTTTACGCAATAGAGGTTTATTCTGAGTTCCATTAAACCTGATATTATCCGGAAGTGATGATACATAGTCTATTAAACTGTTACTTAAATAGGGATAACGAAACTCCACACTATACTTCATCGCACTCAGATCATCCCGGAAAACATGGTGGGAGGATAGTGAATATTTCATATCATACTCAAAATAGCCGGCATAGTTTTTTGCTTCTGAAAGATGGTATTTTGAAAGATTTAAATCTATTTTACTATAAATATCTGTCTTTATAAGACTTTTAGCTTCCAAAGGCCTCATACTGATCTGGCTTTGTCTGAAAAAATCAAACATATAATCCTGGGAAAAATAGTTTTTTACGCGTTGTGAAGATTTATCCTTCGTAAAAATCAGAGGGCTTATAAAATTAAAATTCCTCATCAGAAGCCATCTGTTAAGCTTCAGCGTATGCGAATAGCCTGCAAAGAGTTCATCAGCTCCATTTCCGCTTAATACTACTTTAATGTCTTTATTATGAGCGTATTTTGCAGCGTTGATCAACACTTCAAAGCTGCTGTAAGGTTCTTCAAAATGCTGGATATTTTCTGTAAGATTTTCTAAAGCTTCTTCATCACTTATTTTTTTTATGTCATGTGAAACTCCAAAATGTCTGGCAGCCACTGATGCATTTTTTACCTCTTCTTCAGAAAATAGGTAAGATATGGTGTATGTATTGACATTAGCATTAAAAGATTTTGATTTCGAAGCAATTAAGGTAGAATCTATTCCTCCACTCATCATAACCGCTACGGGAACATCTGCATATAATTGTTCTGAGATACTTTCAGAAAGAAGTTTATCTATTGTTCTTACAGCTTCTTCTTCGGAAATATTGTTCGAAAGCGGTGAAGGTAATTCCCAGAATTTTTCTTTTGAGATCTTATGATCTTTTAAATCAATGGTCATAAAAGAAGCGGGCTCAAGAGAAAATATATGCTGAAAACAGGTTTGCGGAGCCAGTGTTGTCTGAAAAAGAAAATTGGTGTAGACTCCGTTCCAGTTGATTTCAGGCTTTACCCATTCATTTTTCAGTAATGCTTTTATTTCTGATGCCCAAACCAGTCCTTCCTTACCAAGATGATAAAAAAGAGGCTTCATTCCTACTCTGTCTCTTGCCAGTATCAGTTTTTGTGAGATAAGATCCACAATACAAATTGCAAACATCCCATCCAGCTTTGCAAAGGAGGAACTTCCCCACTCCTGATAAGCTTTGAGAATAACTTCAGTATCTGAACTACTGTGGAAAGAGTACCCTAAAGATTCAAGTTCTTTCCTTAATTTTTTAAAATTATAAATCTCTCCGTTAAAAGTAATAATGATCTGCTCATTTTCTGAGAGCATGGGCTGATGTCCTTTTTCAGACAGATCGATAATGGATAATCTTCGGAAACCCAAAGCAATATTAGAATTTCCGTCTTTTAAAACCGGAAACTGTTCTTTAATTTTTTGCGTGGAATCATTTCCTGAGAAAGAAATTCCTTCGTCGGTATTATACATCCAGAATCCTTCATCATCCGGTCCGCGATGTCTGATCGCCTGATTCATTTCCAGAATATTTGTAGAGGAAATACTTTTATGAAATGAATAATAACCGCTGATTCCGCACATAGTAAAGAATTAATAGATTTGTAAAAATAGGAAAATGACTTTGTTTTCTGTATGTGTCCGAAACAATTATTTCTTTAAAAATTTTTGCCTGAAAAGCTGTATTTCTTCTTTTGTAACCATATAGTCTTTCAAAGTAAAGGGAGTGGAATTATAAAACTTTCTGAACAACAGAAAAGCTGAAACAAAATAGGATGATGTAGTGGCAATACAAGCTCCCAGAATTCCCCATCTTGGTATCGCAATGAAAGAAAATACAACGGTAACCACAAGGCCTACAATTGATTTGACATTAAGAATTTTTAGTTCTCTCATTCCTGAAAAGTAATGTCCCACCATGTCACTTACAGCAATGGCAAAAATTCCCGGTGATAAAAGGAGCATGATTTCCTTGGTATCCCTGAATTCTTTACCGAAAATCATCTCGTAAACCTGAGATGGTATGATAATGATTCCCAGAACGAAACCTATCATCAGAAAAAAAGTCAGTTTTAAGGATTCTTTGGTTTTCTCAATAGATTCTTCCCTGCTTTTACTATTGACAACATCCGAGTATAGAATCACTGCAATACTGCGGGTAATAGTCCATATAGCTTCTGAAAAAGTAACTCCGATAGAGAATATTCCAACACTGGCGATGCCTTCAAAATATTCTAAGAAATAAAACGAAAGCCTGTAATTCAAAAACTGAACAAAAGCACTCAATTGAGTTTTCCAGCCATATTCAAACATATTTCTTCCTACCTCTTTACAGAATGATATTTCAGAAATATTGCATTTTTTGATCATCTGAAAAAAGCTGGTGAGGAAAAGAAGTGCCAGACACCCAATCTGTGCAAGAAAATATACTGAAACATCTTTCTTCCCGAAAAAATACACCAATATTCCTATAAAGATAATATGGACAAGTTGCTGTAAAACTGTATACACATTAAACTTCCTAATATTCTGTGTTCCAATAAACAAGCTGATATTGGTGGATAATAGTGAAGAAAAAACAGATATTCCGATCAGATATAATAGATATTCACTCTGAATAGAGGCTATACTGAATAAAAACGGGATCAAAAGTCCTGTCAAAAGAGACCACATATAGGCATATAATAAAACCTTTTCTATTTTGAATCTTGAGGCGAAATAAGACGCACTGCTTCCGGAAAAGATACTGCTGAAAAAGCTTACTGCTGCTGCATTGGCCACCACAATAGAAATGGTTCCCTTACCTTCACTTCCCCACATATTCGTAGAATAGATCACCAGGCCGAAACTCAGGATCAGAATAAGGAAGCGTGAGACAAATGTTTTAATGATAGTAAGCTGCATGGTGATTATTTATCAATAGATTTTTTTACAAAATCAACAAAGGAATCTTTTATGAGTTCCCAATTGTATTTTTCTTTAAATTCTTTTCGTGCATTGAGCGCATGGGAATAATAGAATTCCGGATTCCTGATATAATTGATAATAACATCCGATATTGCTTCAGCATTATAAGGCTCTACCAGACTTCCAAAAGAAAGCTCTCCCATATGCTTCCGGATTCCTTTCAAATTTGAATAAATGACAGGTTTTCCTGCTCCCATAAAGTAAAACAGCTTTATCGGCAGAGAATGATTATTTTCAAAGTTAATTTCCCTGAGATCAAAACATAGATCCGCATCAGCAAATGCTTCTGTGAATGTTTCAAAACTTGTTGGTTTTCTGATCTCAATATCTTCAAAAGAATAGGTCTTCAATAATGATGAAAAGTAGAGCTCATCGCTTTCCTGTACCGTTGAACCGATAATCAGAATCCTGATATGCAGTGCAGGTAGTTTCTGCCGAAGCTTATCTATTGTATCGAAAAAGTTTTCAATTCCTTTATCTTTAGAAATCTGACCGGTATAGCATAACTTGATGACGTTCGGATCGAGTTGCTTTATGCTTTCTTTGATGTAAAGAGAATCTGGATAATAAGGAACAACGATCTGTTTTTTTAATCCAAAAAAATACGCTAAAGGAAACTTTTTAGTGGTCTCACCAAAAATGAAATGAGTACTTAAAAATCCAGCATACAGCTGAATAAAAGAAAACTTTATGGCCTGAAAAATGGTAGCCGGAAATCTATACTTTTGAAGCATTGACATGGAAGGATACCATTCTGTTACGTCATAGATACAACTTATCTTATGCTCTTTTACAAATTTCTTTACTGCTACAACAGCCAATGGTTCAGAACAAATGATACATTCGGGATGAAAAGTATTGCAAACTTTACTGAAAGTTTCCATTTTCGTTTCTATACTTTCTTCAAGAACGGCATAAGATTCTATTTCAATCCCATCAATACAACCTTTATACTCTGCATACAAACTGCATATTTTCACTTCATACCCATTATCTCTAAGAGCTTTCGCCTGATGATAAAAAATGCGGTCATCATTATAGCTGTGGGAAGTCGTTAAAAAAAGTACTTTAGGCATTAGTCACTGCTCGAATCTATACAAATATACATTAAAACAAAAAAGTGGAAATATATTTTCCACTTTATGATTATTCTTTTGTATCAGCTTAACAGCGATTATTTTATAGAAGCCGCCCAACTTTTCTCCAAAGGAAGAAGGAAGTGGCTTAAAAAATCCAGATACGTATTTTTAGAGAAGTCAAAAACCTGAATATCTTCTGCAAGTTCTCCATTTCTCAGTTTCGTTTTAAAATCAATTAATTTTAAAGTTTTTACTTCACCATTCTCAACAAAGCTTGCTTTCATTCTATCAAAAAGGCCTAATTGGTATTCTTCGTCAATTTCTCTCATTACCTTTCCTAAAGCATCAATGCTGCATCCTGAAGCCATTTCTTTTTCTTCGTCTACACATACGATGATAAACTGATTCTTCTCAATTTTAAAGGAAGAAGAAAGCGGTTTTCCATGAGCTGCCCATGTTGCAAGGAAATCAAATAGTTTCTCGGTAATGGCTTTTGCTTCTTTTGTTTCAAAAGGTCTTGAAGCCGGATATATAATGACTCTGTAGTCGTTGGTTTCTACAATATTAGATTCTTCGATTTTCATAATGTAAATATTTATTTTTCAAGGATTTATCAAATAAAATAAATTCTGATCACTAACCAGAATATCAATTTAACGCTGATTGAATATCCTTATCATCTTAAATACAAAACTACGCAATTTTCCCGAGTTTAAGATCATTGTATTTTTTGCTCAGCACATAGAGCATCATCATGAAAAGTGGGAAGATAAAAGGGAAGAAAAATCTTAATGCTGCCGACTGCGGGAAGAAAAAGAATTTGATATAAAGATTCACCACGAAAAGAACTGAAATCATTCTTACCCATACATCTTTGGAACGCCAGAAAATCACTCCAATCATAATAGCTACCGATAAAGTTACCTTTTTGAAATAAATAATCTTGATGTAAATAATACTGAGATAGTCCATTAAACTAACGTCAATCGGATGGGTGGAAATAATAGGTCTTCTATCAATAAAAGTATCATAGAAGAGATCTTTCCATCCCGGATAATGATAAAACTTAATGATGGCCAAATACATGACCAGAAGAACTGTTCCTTGTAGAATAAAAGAACCATCAATTTTCTTTTCCTGAAAATAACGGAAAAAGAAAACAGCCATAATATAAGTCAGGGTGAATGTAATATAATCCGGCCGTATAAAGGTAATCCCAAACAGAAGCACAAACATGGCCCATTTGCTCCATTTTTTAAGTAAACCAATTATAAAGATCAGCATAAACTGAAAGATGAACATATCCGGCGTAGAGACTCTTGACATGTAAGTCATTGGCGGTAAAAGCATGGCGGCAATCGTTAATAGTACGGCAAGCCAATATTTCTTTGGAAACAGGAGTTTTAGAATATAAAATAATAATATTCCTGAAAAAAAATAAGAAATAAGACTGGTAAACAATACGGCCATTGGCGATGATAGTCCAAGCTTATAAAAAAGAGTAATAACAAGAATATACCCTACTTTGATCTGAAAATAGGGTAATTGTTCTGTAAAAGATTGTGTATTTTTCACGAAATACTGCCTTGGAATGTCCCATTGCTTTATTCCGATAATGTCTGTATAATGTTCTGCAGGAGCCTCTTTTTTTATTTCCTCATAGGTAAGGATTCGAACTTTATCCGGAGAATCCGGAAATTCCGAAGTATACATACATCCCATATACCCCGGCATGTCCCAATCATATACTCTGTTTTGATAATTCCAGAATGTAAGAAGAGCAAGTATCGAAATGATAAACAAAAAGGAGAGCCTCCATTTCAGCTTCATAAACCTGTATAAGATTTCAATTATAAGTCTTCTGCTTCAGCAAGAAGTTCAACGATATCTTTTACGGCAACTTCTGTATTTTTGTTAAAGTGTTTTACACCATCTGTCATCATGGTATTGCAGAAAGGGCATCCTGTAGCAATTACCTTAGGTTCAAAAGACAAAGCTTCTTCAGTTCTTTCAATATTGATGTCTTTCTTCCCTTTTTCAGGTTCTTTAAACATCTGTGCACCTCCTGCACCACAGCAAAGACCATTGGTTTTGCAGCGTTTCATTTCTACAAGTTCGGCGTCCAGCTTTTCAAGAAGCATTCTTGGAGCTTCATATTCGTCATTGGCACGTCCAAGATAACATGGATCATGGAAAGTAATTTTTTTCCCTCTGAATGCACCTCCTTCAATCTTAAGTCTTCCTTCTTCCATTAAGGTTTTAAGGAACTGAGTATGGTGTACTACATCAAAGTGTCCGCCAAGGCTTGGATATTCATTTTTCAGGGTATTAAAACAATGTGGACAAGCTGTTACGATTTTCTTTACTTCGTAAGCATTCAATACTTCAATGTTGGTAAGCGCCATCATCTGGAATACGAATTCGTTTCCGGCTCTTTTCGCAGGATCCCCTGTACAGCTTTCTTCCTGTCCCAGAACTGCAAATTCTACCCCTATTTTATTTAATATCTTGCAAAATGCTTTTGTAATTTTTTTAGCACGGTCATCAAAACTTCCCGCACATCCAACCCAGAATAAAACTTCTGGTGCTTTTCCTTCGGCAGCATATTCTGCCATTGTTTTTATAGTGAAATCCATTTCTTTTTCAATTTGAAAATGTGAGAATTTGGAAATTTGAAAGTGATGTAGACAATAATCAATTTCAAATTTTCAAATTGATTAATTATCTAGTTTTCCGATGCCCAGTTCAGACGGTCAGCCTGATTATACTGCCAAGGGGCCGCGTTGTTTTCCACATTGGTCATCATCAGGTTCAGTTCCTGTGGAGCAGCAGACTGTTCCATCACCAGGAATCTTCTCATTTCAAAGATAATGGAAAGCGGATCAAGCAATACCGGACAAGCGTCTGTACATGCATTACATGTGGTACAAGCCCAAAGTTCTTCTTTCGTGATATAATCGTTCAACAGTTTTTTACCGTCATCAACGAATTTTCCGTTTTGATCAATATTTCTTCCTACTTCTTCCAATCTGTCTCTGGTTTTCATCAGAATCAATCTCGGAGAAAGTTTTTTTCCGGTAATATTCGCCGGACAAACAGAAGTACAACGTCCGCATTCTGTACATGAATAAGCATTCAGCAATTGTACCTGATTCAGATCGAAGATATCTTCAGCACCGAATTTAGAAGGGACATCCGCTTCAGCACCTTCAGCTGGAGCAGCATATGGATCTGCATTAGGATCCATCATTAATTTGATCTCCTTTGTTACAGACTCCAGGTTATTGAACTTTCCTTTTCTATCAAGATTTGCATACCATGTACTTGGAAATGCAAGGATAATATGTAAATGTTTTGAGTAATAAAGATAGTTCATAAAGAAAAGAATACCTACAAAGTGGAACCACCACGCAGCTTTCTCTGTGAACATCAAAAATCCGCTATCAAAGCTGAAGATCTCCAAGAACGGAACAAATGTCATCTCACTGATCGGGAAGCTTCCATGCTCTGGTAAAACTCCTCTTGACTGTAAAACAAAATCTGAAGCATTCATCATAAAGAAAGCCATCATTAAGGCGAACTCAATAATCAAAATCCAGTTGGCATCATTTTTTGGCCAACCGAAAAGTTCTTTCATCGTCAATCTCTTCACTCCGTAAAAATTTCTACGAATAAAGAAAATGACAACCCCAACCACTACTAGAAGTGCTAAAACTTCTAATGTTGCTGTAAAGAAATTATAAAATGTATGTCCGAAAATGCTTGATAAAAAACGGTGTGTACCAAATATTCCATCAACAACAATTTCTATTAATTCAATATTAATAATCACAAAACCCACATATACAAAAAGGTGTAAAACTCCTGCAACAGGACGTGCTGTCATTTTACTCTGTCCCATGGCTACACGAGCCATCGTTTCCCAGCGTTCTCCTTTTCTGTCGTTTCTATTGATTTCGTGACCTAACCTGATATTTCTATAGATCTTCTGGAGGCTTTTGGCAAACAGCCCAAATCCCGCCACTAATAAAATCAGGAAAATAATGTTATCGATGTACTGCATAAGGCGTATTAGTCTTTGTTATTTTTACCGAAAACCGAGAAGTTGATATATCTCTTCGGATTCGCTTTCATATCTTCGATCAATGAATTCAAATTGGAAGATGCTGAATTCAGATTGTTGTACAACTGTTCATCCTTCATCAGTTTACCTAAACTTCCCTCTCCTTTGTCTATACCACCAATCACCTGATTTAATTTTCCTACCGTTGCATCCAAATTGGCAATCGTAGCATTCAATTGTTTGGTATCAATGCTCTGAGCCAGATTTCCATATTTATCCAGGGTAACTTTTCCACTCTGCATGGTAAGACTTGCGTCGTCCAGCACCTTTTGCAGTTTTGGATCATTGTGCCCTACCAGCGTATTTACACTTCCTGCAGTAGTCTGTAATGCTCCCACTGTTTTATTAAGGTTAGCTAGTAAAGCTTTTATTTCGGCTCTGTTCTGAGCATCAAAAACCTGATTGGCATTGGTCATTAAAGAGTCTACTCTATGTAAAACCACCTGTAGCTGATCTTTTACCGGACCTACCTGAGAAGAAAGACTTCCCAACGTTCCCAGTTTGAAAGCTCCTTTCAAGGTATCACCGTCTTTTGCAGTCGGTCCTCCATACATAAGGTTTACTCTCATTTCTTTACCGGACATTAATCCCGGTTCAAAGATCTCCAGTGATGAGTTTTTTGAAAATTCGAATTTGTTGTCAACGGTAATTTTTACGACAAAATTAATTTTTCCATCTTTTGAGGTGATAGGAATAATCTTATCTACCTGTCCTACTTTCAACCCATTAATAGAAACTGCCGAAGACTGTGCCAGACCTTCTACATTGTCATATTTTGCGTAAAATATATTGTCGGTAGTAAAAAGGCTTTTCCCTTTCATAAACTGAAACAACACCACAAAGCCTACGATAGCTAGAAGTGCAATCACACCAGCTTTTAATTCTTTACTGAACTTCACTTGCTAATTTTTTTCTAATAAGCAAATATAATACATTTTAAATAAATCTTTTCCTTTATTGTTCTGCGTTAAATACAAAAAAAGCGACAAAAAAATTTGTCGCTTTTTATATCATTGAAATGATTTTCTTATTGTTGCTGATTTCCCAGCTTATTCCAGATCTCGATTCTGTAATCCTCGATATCTGCATTGTCCTGAAGACTCTTCATCCAAGCCTGTCCGAACATTCCAGCACTTCTCTGTGTAAGAGATTCTGTAAACTGCTTAAGATCTCCAGGCTGTTTGTTTACAGTTTCTGATTTTTTGATCAAAACATAAACTCCTGTTCCACCTTCAACCGGGTTAGAAAGTTTACCTTTTGCAACACCGAATGCTGCACCGGCAACTTTAGGTTCCATAGCACCTGCTACTGAAGGATTCAATAGGTTCACCTGAGCAGATTGTTTCGGAGCGGCAAACAATTTAGCAATCTGATCTAAGCTGGAAGCTTTTGCTGCTGCAATTTTATCAGAAATTTGTTTTGCTGCCAATTTATTTTTAACGATAACTTCGATCTGATCTCTCACAGATTCCGGATCAGCAAGACCAGCGTCTTGTTTTCCGTTCAGATACACTACAATTTTATCACCTGTTCCGTCTACTGTAAATAATTCAGTATCTCCTTTTTCTCTTTTCTTATCAAAAGCCCAAGTAAGGATATCAGCATCTTTTTCAGTACCTAAGCCCTGAAGCTGACCTTCAAATCTTTTCGCTGCTTTTGGATTAGAGAACTGGTAGTTTCCTTTTTTAGCAATGTTCACGAAATCGTTGAAAGATTTTCCTTGAACCTGCTGAATGAATTTTCTTGAGTTTTTGTCTGTCTCAGCCTCAGTAGCATCTGAAGGTTTGATTGCTTTCACAAGGTTAGCAACCTTATACCCCATTGATCCTGATTTTTTATCTTCAATATTGATGATATGGTAACCGAACTGTGTTTCTACTACCCCTGTAGCTCCTTTAGGATTGCTTGCAAGATAAGCAAGGAATTCCGGAACGAAAGGCGTCTCTGGTGTTGTCCAGCCAAGACTACCTCCCTGAGCTGCAGAATTCGGATCGCTTGAAAGCTTAAGGAATTCTGTAAATTTAGCAGGAGTTGCTTTTACAATTGCACCAATTGAGTCTGCCAATTTCTTAGCCTGCTCTTTGGTTCTTGTTACCCCTTCACCTGCAGGGCTTCCTTTGAATGCAATTAGGATATGTCTGGATAAAGTAGAATCTGAAGGTCTTTTACCTACCAATTTAGAAACTACATATACATCTTGTTCTTTATAAGGACCAAAAGTCTGACCCACCGCTGCTGCAGTGATCTGATCTTTGATTGTTTGAGGCAATTGAGCAGGATTCAAATACTGAGGATTGAATGGTGCATCAGAATTTGCCGCTACAAACATAGAATCGTTTTTAGTATTCTGGAAGTTTTCGGTTCATCCACTTGCATATGTACCTCCTGAATATAATTTTGTAATTTCTTTCAAGGCTGCTGCATCATCTGCTGCACTTGGTTTAGATGGGAAAAATACAATACCGATATTTCTGCTAGGCTCAGCTTTGAACATTACAGGGTGCTTCTTGATGTAATCAGCAAGATCCTGTGTTGTCACATTGATCTTTGTTTTTTGAAGATAAGCTGCGTAATCTACTTTTACAAAGTCGATATCTGCAAGCTGATCTCTCTGCTTCATCAATTCTTCAGCTTCTTTCTTACCTGTAGTAATACCTGCTGAAAGATTAGTAAACACCTGTCTTGCCATTAGTCTGTACTCGATTGTCTTTCTTGTTTTCAACCATTGAGTATATCCTTGAGGATTGGTGTTTTGTAATGTTTCAATTTCTTTTTTAAGCTCTTGAGTTTTAAAATTACCTTTCTCATCAAAGAACTGTTGATTCTGAGCAAACATCTGATCGTACTGGATTTGATTCCAGAAATAATCATCAGTCATTTCAAAGCCCAATTTCTCAAACTGTTGTTTGATAAGTTTAGATTGTACAAGTAACTGCCAAGCCTGCTCTTCAAGACCGTTTTTCGGACGACCTTGCTGTTCAGCCTGCTGCTGCAACACGAAAAGCTGATCATTGAACTCTTCGCGGGTGATTTTCTCACCGTTTACTTTTCCTAAAACGTCAGGATTCTTACCAAAAACCTTGTCGATAATATCAGGGTACACCACCAAAGCCAAAATCGCTAAGGCTAATACTCCCATTAAAAGCCAAGACTAACTCCTAA
>CBFQYI010000062.1:0-13714 GCA_965720825.1 uncultured Chryseobacterium sp.
GTAAAAGTCTTTTACATACACTCTTGCTTCTCCTCTTGCTAACCCTGTGAATATATTGCCAGGCTGCCAGTTCATTCCATCCAGAGAAAACTGATATGGAGGAGTTCCTCCTGCTACATTTACTGTGATGGTGTTGTTGTCAATATCAATGCTGGAAATCACAGGATTTGCAGATGCTTTTACATTGACAGTCTGCGTAGTGATACAGTTACCGGTTTTCAATTTTACCCAATAAGGACCTACGCCTACATCTTTAATAGATGAGGTAGTTGCTCCGGTACTCCATTCATAACCATCAAATCCAGGTCCTGCATCCAGATCTGTTTTTTCACCGATACAAATGGTTTTGTCTTTCAGTACAGAAGAGGTTACCGGTGGTAATACAATAAGGTTGATTTTAGCAATATTAAAGCATCCGTTGGCATCTGTTACTTTTGCATACACTGCAGTACTTGTAGATAAATACTGAAGCGGATTCATGATTTCGTTGGTGCCATCTAAAGCATTAGCGATGGATGTGTAGTATTTTTTGGCAGCGCCTGCCCCTAAAGTGGTAACATCTGCAGTTGTCAAATTAAAGATAGCACTCGTAATATTATTTTCGATGAAACATGATCTTAGAGTAGCTTCTTTCACAGGAGTGTCCGGATAGAATGTCAATGTAATTTTTGCTGAACCTGTACATCCCTGAGGAGTGGTTACTTTTACATAAACGACTCCGGGAGCAGATAGGTAATTGTCCGGATTTTGAATTTCATTCGTATCGGCATTGAGATCTGCTAATGTTTTATAATATTTTTTTGTAACCCCAGGAACATTGGTTACAGCTGCTGTATTCAGATTGAAGGCTGCTGTCCCGGCTTTGTTATTGTTACATACGGTAATGGTTTTGTCTTCCGCTTTGAAAGGGGCGAGAACCAATAAAATTTTACCATCCGGGTTATCACACAGTAGTCCTGCATTATCTTTAATAACAACCGTTACTGTTGAGTTAGCGTTGAACTGATAATTGGCAGGATTCGCAATAGGTGTAGAACTTCCAAACGGATAATAGGTAAATGTATAATTGGAAGGGTTGCTGACAAATTGTGAATTGAAAGAAGTCAGGTTTACTGATCCGTATCCCGTTGTAGGGTTAGGGCAGAATGACTGTGTTGCTGAATTCTGTAAAATAGGAACTTTATCCGTATAAATTTTTACATTTTTAATGGAATGTCTGGATCTTGCACCTCCTGTAGAAGCTGAAAAACCAAAATATCCTATAGTCATTGCTGCAGCAGCACCTGAAGGCGCAAAAGACTGATTGCAAATTACATTACCGTCTATTGTTATTTTTATAATCCAGCTGGTAGGAGCTGCTGGATCTACCTGCGCCGTTACTTCTACATGTTTAAAAGTTGTTCCCTGAAAAGGCTGTGTAGTATTCAGATCTGGTGAGTGGAAAGAACTTCCGGGAACATTAAAAAATTCGACATTATTGCTGTCAGTGGTGTTTTGAACAAGTCCATAACCAACGTGCACCTTACTCATGGTAGCAGTTGTGGTATTGTTGTAAGTGTCAAGTCCTACTACAAGCCCTACAGCATTTTGAGATACTCCAAGGCCTGAGCCTAATACACTGGCTACCGGAGGATTGGCAAGATACCAGAAGGCAATTCCATCTCCATTGGAGGTTTGGTTAGAATCCATCCTGAAATCAAATTCCACTCTCCATTTGTCGCAATATTTTAAATTGATGGGATCATTCAGCCTGATGGAACCGGATTGGTTGTTGGTATCCGGGGTCAGCTGAATAAAATCTGTGTTTACCTGAGTAGGGGAAACCATGGTCCATCCGGTAGTGTTCACTGGGTTTCCGATAAGCTGATAAGTCTGAGCAAAGGACTTCCCAGCTATACAGAGTAAAAAAACAGATAAATACAATAATAGATTTTTATTCATTTATAATGGGACTTAGATTAATATGTAAAGATATTAAATCCCAATTAAATAATATGTATTTAATGTTAATTTCGCTTAAATTTTAATAATATTTTAAAAAAATACTGCTTATTATGATATAATGGTGAATATTGTTGAGATGATTCCTTATTTATATTAATTAAATTAAAATAAGGAATTGTTATCCAAACCCTCAAAATAAGTATCAATTTCGAGATCAGAGGAACTGGCTGCTGCCACGGCTAATTTATCGCAAAGTTCGTTTTCAAAGTGTCCGGCATGACCTTTTACCCAATGCATTTTTGGGTTGTGTTTGTTGTAGAGTTCAATGAATTTTTTCCAGAGATCGGGGTTTTTTACATTTTTCCAACCTCTCTTGATCCATCCTGCAATCCAGTTTTGGTTGATGGCATCAGATACATATTTACTGTCGGTATACACATGGATGTCATTTTCTGTAGATTTCAGTTTTTCCAATGCGGTGATGACCGCCAGAAGTTCCATTCTGTTGTTGGTAGTTTTTCTAAAACCTTTGGAAAATGTTTTCTGGTAGTTTTTTTCAGGAACGCGCATAAGAATTCCATATCCGCCTTTTCCCGGGTTTCCGCTGCAAGCTCCGTCCGTATAAATTTCGATTCTCAAATCTGCTTTTTAATAATTGATGTATTGACTGTAAAATTAAACTGAATTGATCTGAATTTTAATCTTTGCTTAAAAAGGGAAGTCATCATCGTCATCAAAGTCATTCATTGAAGACCCTGAAAGTTTTGAACTATCCGGAAGATCAAATGCTGCTCCTGGTTGAATTGTTGTTTTGATCTTGTCAAATCCGCTTGGTTCTCCGAAGTTGGAAGGATATCCTCCTCCGGCACCACCGTCAAGTGCAGCTTCAATATCACCGAATTTTGCAAAATGTTTCAGGAATGATAATCTTACATCTGCCGTAGCACCATTTCTGTGTTTTGCAATAATCAGTTCGGCCTGGTTTTCTGTAGAAGTTTCCTGTCCTTCCTCATCATTATCCCAAACCGTAATTTTATAATACTCCGGTCTGAAGATGAAAGATACGATATCCGCATCCTGCTCAATTGCTCCGGATTCCCTCAGATCTGAAAGCTGAGGTCTTTTTCCAGGTCGGGCTTCCACACTTCTTGACAGCTGCGATAGGGCAATTACCGGTACGTTAAGCTCTTTTGCAATGGCTTTTAATGAACGTGAAATCATGGAAATCTCCTGTTCACGGTTTCCAACTCCTTTTCCGCTGCTGCTACCTGCGGTCATCAGCTGAAGGTAGTCGACCATGATAAGTCTTACTCCATGCTGCATTACCAGTCTTCGGCATTTTGCACGGAAGTCGAATATGGAAAGGGAAGGGGTTTCGTCAATATATAAAGGAGCGTTTTCCAATTCAGATACATTGGAGAATAGTCTTTGCCATTCTTCATCATCCAGGGTTCCTTTTCTTAATTTTTCTGATGAGATTCTTGTTTCGGAAGCAATCATTCTGGTAATAAGCTGTACCGAGGCCATCTCGAGAGAGAACAGAGCCATAGGAATTTTGTGCCCTACTGCAATATTTCTTGCCATGGAAAGCAGGAATGCTGTTTTACCCATCGCGGGACGGGCTGCAATAATGATAAGGTCAGAATTCTGCCACCCACCGGTTTCCTTATCCACATCTCTGAATCCTGAAGGAACTCCGGAAAGTCCTTCTTTATCTTTTAAAGATTTAATGGTATCAATAGCCTGCTTTACCAATGAGTTGGCAGTATCGAATCCTTTCTTAATGGTTCCGTTGGTGATCTCGAAGAAAGATTGTTCTGCTTTATCCAGAAGTTCAAAAACATCTGTTGATTCCTTGTAGGAAGAATCAATAACATTAGCCGAAACATTAATAAGGCTTCTTAAAATATACTTTTCAAGGATAACACGTACGTGATATTCTATATGGGCAGATGAACTTACTCCCATTGTAAGATCAATGATGTAATGATCACCACCTGCCTGACTCAGTTTGTCTTCTTTTTTTAAATTCTGAATAATCGTCATTAAGTCTACCGGGTGGTTGCCTTCATACAATTTCAGGATAGTAGAAAAGATGACCTGATGTCTGGGATCATAAAATACCTCTGGGGTAAGAAGGTCAATGGAATGGTCAAGACCTTTTTTGTCAATCAAAAAAGTTCCGATAACCAGTCTTTCAAAGTCCACTGCATTGGGAGGCATTTTTCCATCCGCAATAGACAATTCTTTTGCAAAGTTTCCGTGTGTCAGGGATGATAATGTTTCTTTCTGCGCCATGGTGCAAAGATAGTTTATTTAAAAAATAATAAAAAAATAGTATTCAACAAATTATTAGCAGTCTTTCGTAAAATACTGTAAACAGGAGGTTGGACTTGTTGATAAAAAAAATCACCTCAGTCTGAGGTGATTTTTCAAAAAGATGAAGTAAAAACTTATTCTTTATTTTTTACCAATACCCATCCTGAATATTTGGTTTCGGTATTGTCTTTATTGTTTTCATTCCATGAGATCGTGTACCAGTAAGTTCCGGTTAGAATTTTCTTACCAAAGGCTGTTCCGTCCCAAGTAAAGTTATTCATTTTGTTAGCTTCATGAAGTTTGTTTCCATATCTGTCATATACAATGAAGATAAGGTTTTTCTTGTAGGCTAATGCTGAGTAATCAATAACATCATTTACGTTATCTCCATTCGGAGTAATCGCGTTGATAAGATTAGGAACAGTCACGGTTACCTGAATTGGGGTACAGTTGTAGGTATCTTTTACATATATCGTATTCTCTCCTCTAGGAAGTCCAGTGAATACATTAGAATCCTGCCAGTTAACACCGTCTACAGAATATTTGTAAGGAGGAACTCCTCCTGACGCCGTTACTGTAATGTTGTTGTTGGTAATTTCAATTCCTGAAACCACTGGCTGAAGGCTTGCATGTACACGCACTTCCTGAAGCGTGAAGCATTTTCCGGTCTGAAGTTTTACCCAATACACTCCAACTCCTACGTTGCTGATAGCTTGTGTAGTTTCACCAGTACTCCATTCGTAGCTTACAAATCCGGGTCCTGCATCCAAGGTGGTTTTGGCTTCCGCACAAATTGTTTTATCTTTTAATACCGCTGATTTTACAGGAGGTAATACAATCAGTTCTATTTTGGCAATTGAATAACACTGTTTGTCATTATCTACTCTTGCATATACTGTTTTGCTTTCTGAAAGATAGTTTAATGCTCCTATAATAGGGTTTGTCTGTGCTTTAGCATCAGCTATAGTTGTATAATATTTAATGATAGTTCCTGTAGGTGTTGGAACAGCTACACCAATATCTGCTTTTGAAAGATCAAATGTTGAACGGGTAACATCATTATCAATATAACAGTTTTGGATTACAGCATCTTTCAATACCACCGATGGATAGAATAATAATCTGATTGTAGTGGTTGCAATACATCCGAAATTGGAAACTACTTTTACGTATACAGTTGATTCTGCAGAAACATAGTTGGTAGGATCTGTAATTTCATTAATTTCTGCATTCATGTCTGCAACCGTAGCATAATACTTAATGGTTGCACCAGTTCCTCCAAATACATTGGCTGTAGTTAAATTATATTTTGCCGTACCGGCTCCATTATTATTACAAGAGTATAATGTGGCCGTGTTGGCTGAGATTCCTACATTGACAAATTTGAATTTCCCGGTTATGAAACATCCGTTGATAGGATTGTTCGGATTGTTCGGGTCTTGGTATACAACTCTGTAATAGTATGTTGTTGTTCCATCTACAGTAGCTACCGTAAGAGGATTTTGTCCTGTAAGGGCATCGTTGGTTGTCTTATGATAAGTAACCTTGAAGTTCGGGCTGTTACCATTAATAATAGCTGCAGATAATGTTGTAAAATCAAACTGGGTTGGCAATGCACAAACCATTACCTGATTAGGATCAGTAGGAGCAGCTCCCGGAATACCCGGCGCGATAAATGGGTTAGGAGAAAGAACAGGATCATTAAATGCAGAGCTTAAGCTTGCTGTTCCTGACCATTCTAAAGAGAAACCATTAACGGATCTACTGAAGTTGTCAATAACCAGATAATAGGTCTGGCCAACTAATACATCCATATAAGGACTCCATTTACCATTGTTCATACTTGATGTAACACCTGGAGGATTGGTAGGAAATACCGCAGGTGGTGCAAGAGTCAGATCCAGACCTGTATCTCCTGGAGTACCACTATAGTTACATCTTATGGGCTGTATAAAAACATGATCTGCATTTTGTAATGAAGCACAGCCATTTGCTGTTGGTCCATACACTGCAAAATCATAATCATCACCCTGATCATTAGGCTTTATTTTAAATGCCAGCGTTCCTGGAGTGGATACAGTGAATGTGTACCAAACTGTATATCTTTCATTGGTGCTGAGGCATCCTCCGTTTTGGTTAAGAATTTCTATAATATTCCCCGGGCCTGAAGGGGTGTATGAGATGTCAGAATTACCACAGATGGGAATTGCTGTGACACAGTCTGACTGTGAATAGGCCATTTGCGCTATCAATAAAATAAAAAGAAGTAATATTTTTTTCATTGTTAAAACTTTTTTTGTTAAACAAACTTGAAATCAATAAATTTTTATCATTATTTGTAAAAGAAAAAGCCGCCAAAGCGGCTTTTTATATTGTGGTGTTTTATTCTCTGTTTTTTACAACAATCCAACCTGAAAACTTGAAAGGAGTGTTTTTCTTGTCATTCTCGTTCCATGTTACAGAATACCAGTAGGTTCCTGTTGGAATGTTCTTGCCGCCAATTTTACCATCCCATTTGTAACCATTGGATTTGTCTCCCTGGTGGATTTTTGTTCCATATCTGTCAAAGATACTCAAAATAAGATTCTGTTTATCAGCCATAGCAGAATAATCCACTACATCATTCACGCCATCTCCGTTTGGAGTAATCATATTGATAAGATTTGGAACTACTACAGCCACTTCAATAGGCTCACAGTCATAAGCATCTTTTACATACACTTTGTAAGTTCCTCTTGCTACATTAGAGAATACATTAGAAGCTTGCCATAAAATTTTATCCATTGAATACTGGTAATCCGGAGTTCCTCCGATAACATTGATAGTTAATGTAGTATTGTTAATATCAACGTTTGTGATCACTGGCTGCTCAGAAGGATAAACGGTTACCTTTTGAGTAGCAACACATTCTCCTGTTTTTAATTTTACCCAGTAAACTCCAACTCCTACATCTTTGATAGACTGTGTTGTAGCTCCTGTGCTCCATTCATAGCTTTTGAATCCAGGTCCGGCATCTAAAGTGGTAGTGTCTTCCATACAGATGATTTTGTCTTTCAATACACTAGATGTTACTGGAGCAATTACTGTTAAACCGATTTTTACCACTACAAAACATCCTCTGGTGTCAGATACTCTTACATATACTAAACCGCTAGGTGCAATATAATTAGCATTTAAAATTTCGTTGGTTCCGTCTACTGCGTCTGTCAGTGAAGGGAAATATTTTTTCGTGATACCAGCCTGTGGTGTAATCACAGCAGCGTTATCAAGGTTGAATAAAGCTGTAGAAGGATTTGCTTCAATAAAGCATGATCTTAATTCTGCGTCTTTTGCAATGATTTGCGGATAGAACTTAAGAGTAATTTCTGCAATATCAGTACATCCGAATACAGAAGTTACTTTTACATATATTTTACCTTCTGCAGAAACAAACTGATAGATGTTGGTGATCTCATTGATTGAGTTGTTCAGATCATATAACGTGTAATAATATTTTTTAGTTGCTGTTGGATCAGCAAAAACGGCAGCAGTCGTAAGGTCATACATTGCTGTACCTGCGTTGTTGTTATTACAGCTTGTTAGTGTTACATCGGTAGCTGTGATAGTGCCATCTTTAAACTTAAATTTACCAGTCTGTCTACATTTATTGATAGGACTGTTGGGATTAGTCGGGTCAGTATAGTTAATGCTGTAGAAATAAACACCAATAGGGGTAACTGTCTGAGGACCAATAAGAGGGTTATTGCCTGTTAAAGCGTCATTCTGACTTGTGTGGTAGCTAATGTTGAAGTTAGGGTTACCATTAAGAATTCCTGCAGATAATGATGCGAAATCAAAAGTCGCCGGATTTGAACATATCACTACTTCTCTTGGGTCAGCAGGATTAGCTCCTGGAATTCCCGGTGGGATAAATGGATGAGGCTGTATATTCGGATCGGTGAACGGAGAAGATAAAGTAGCTGTTCCACCCCATGATAATTTGAATCCGTTAGCTGTTTCTCTGTGGTTGTTTACAATGATATAATAAGTCTGGCCAGGCAATACATCCATGTATTTTACCCATTTATCTCCTGTTGCGTCTTCACTAAGATCTGTAGCGGTCATATTAAGACCTGTGTTTCCACTTTGTCCTGAGTAAGAACAACGAATTGGAGTTCCCAGGTTTCCACAAGATTTGTTCGGACCATAAACCCCAAAGTCATAATCATCAGTCTGGTCATTGGGAATAATCTCAAAAGTAAGGGTTCCTCCAGTAGCTATGGTAAAAGAATACCATACAGAGTACTTTTCATCAGAAGTTAAACATCCTCCCAAATCCTCAGCAATGTCTCCATGACCGCCGGGAGTATAGGATATATCAGAGTTACCGCACACTGCCATTGCAGTGCCGCAATCTGATTGGGCAAATAAGATATGTGAAAATATGATTAAGAAAACAAGTAATGTTTTTTTCATGAGAATTAATTTTAAAACAAATAGTAAAAGTGTTTAATTACTAAAAAATGCGATTCTTTATCTGATACAAATGAATTTCTAAGCCTTTCATATCAAAAAAAAATTGATCATCCCAATTTATTCGGGAGATCATCCATTTTTTGCTGTTAATTTGTTCCGATCAGCTGTTTTCCCCAGATAGGTGAACTGGATGATGGGTCTGATGTTTCAAATTCTTTGGCTGCTTTTTGATATAATTTTATAGCTTCAGTCTTGTTTCCTTGCTTTTCAGCTATTTCAGCTTTTAAAAAGGATAATCTTGGGCTGCTTTTTAAAGTTGTTTCTGCTTTAGTCATGAAGCTGGTAACTGTCTTTAATTCCTTTTGCGGGTCTGTAGCAGTTTTTATTCTGATTTTCTGAAAATGAATGAGAGCAACAAGAGTATTTACTTCTCCGTTGTTCTTTTCAGAAGCGAGGGCTTGCATAGCCAGTTTTCTTGCAGATTCATTAGGCTCTCCAAGAGGGCTGTTCGGGCTGTTCTTTAAAAGGAAATTGGTTTTAAGATACAGCGTTGCAGCTGCATAATAATTGGCTTTCCATTTTTCTGAAGTTTTGGCCTCTGAAAACTTAGAGAAAAGTGTATCATAGTCGTTTTCTGTTTTAGCTTCATTGAGCTGCAAAACAGATTGTTGTAGGGTTTGATCTGAAAAAAATTGAGCATTCATCAGAGAACCTGTAATGAGAAAGCTCAAAATTAGTAAAAGTTTAGTCATAGGGGGATATTTTATGAAGCAAATATAAAAAATTATTAACGTTAAATTAAAGATTTTGAGATATATTTAATGAAAGTAATGTATTGGTTTTAAATATTGTATTTTATTATTTCGGTTGAATTATGTGGAGATCGTAAAGATATGCATGGTTTTGATGAATATTTAAGGTTTAATTCTTTTATAAATTTTTAAAAAACAGTTATAAAACGAAAATCAGAATAGAAAACGTTCTATTCTGATTTTAAGTATTTCGAATTCTGATTTTTTTTGTATCAGATTTTAAATGGTCTGATAAACAATTAGTTAATATTGCATCTTTCTCAGTTTTGGATTGGTGCTTCCTACAACAAGAGCCACTAAAACAGTCATGCAGCCACCAAATACCACAGAGCGAACAACTCCCAGTAATTTGGCCATAAGTCCACTTTCGAATTGTCCCATTTCATTGCTGGACATGATAAAAATTGAATTCACGCTCAGAACACGCCCTCTGATGTGATCCGGAGTTTTTAACTGTACAATGGTACCTCGGATAACCACGGAAATTCCATCCAGCATTCCGCTCATCACGAGGAACATAAAAGACAGCCAGTATAATTTTGAAAGTCCGAATCCAATAATGCATAGACCGAATCCGGTAACTACAACAAGGAGTATTTTCCCCTGATTTTTGCGAAGCGGAACAATAGATAAAATAGTAATAATACACATTGAACCGATGTCTGAAGCGGCATTCAGTAAGCCGAAACCTTCAGCTCCTGACTTCAGGATGTCTGTTGCAAATACAGGGATCATAGCTACTGCTCCGCCAAAAAGTACTGCAAACATATCAAGACATAAGGCTCCCAGAATCTCTTTGGTTTTAAAAATATAAGAAATTCCTTCGCGCATGCTTTCTACTACATTTACCGTTTCTTTTTTGTACTCTGAATGCTGTTTGTGCAGCTGCCAGAAAAATAATGAAGCAATAAATATGAGTGCTAAAATAGCAACCAGAGTCCATTTTACACCGATAAATCCAATAAGGACACCACCAATAGCATGTCCGCAAACAGAAGAGATCAGAAAAGTAGCCTGGTTCAGAGTTACAGCATTCGGAAGATTTTCCTTCTTTACAATTTTAGGAATCATGGAAGGAACAATAGGACCGATAAAGGCTCTTGCTATCCCTGTGAAAAAGATAACGCCATAAATATAATAGGTAATCTGATGGCCTGTAAAGTGCATTTTTACATCCAGGAATGCAGGAATCAGTAGAAGCCCGATCAGGAAAATATATGCATAATTGCAGATGAGAAGCAGTTTCTTTTTTTCATTCATATCAATAACGTGTCCCGCATACAGCGCACAGCTTACCGCAGGAATCACCTCTGAAAGTCCGATAAGGCCTATGGAAAAAGGATCTTTTGTTAATTGGTACACCCACCATCCTAGTAAAGTGGCAAGCATTCTGAAAGCTAAAACAATAAAAAATCTCCCGGTAAGAAGATTTCTGAACTCAACATTTTGTAATGTTTGTAACGGGGTAAAGGAAATCATGAACAAAAATAGCCCTAAAAATTTATTTAGGGCTATTCATATGACAATTTTTGAAAGATATAGTAAATATATCTCAAAAGATAAAATCTATTTTAGTCAGCTCTGGAAGAACTCAATACGATGGCAGCAACACCTGCCGCTCCGATAATCGTAGCTCCTGCTGCAATTCTTGCCTTTCTTCTGTCTTTTACAGCAGCGACATTGGATTTGGGAATAATCACTTCTGTACTATCTTTTTTACCGGCAGTCCCTACAATATTATCGCCAACGACGTTTCTGAATAGGATGGTCTGCTTCGGAGAGCCGTCTCTCATAGTTACTTTATATACTTTTCCGGCTTCAAGATTAGAGTAGTTGTTTTTTGAAATATCTTCGCTGTATTTTGTAGTAGCACAAGATGTAATAACAAATAAAGATGTTAGTAAAGACGATTTCAACAGTACAGATGCTTTCATTATTTTCTTTTAGTTTTTCAAATTTATAATTTTTTTCGAATATACGTTTTCGGAATTGAAAAAATATGATTAAAGTTTGTAAATTTCTAAGAGATTTGCAATCTTTCTATCGTTAGCCAATCTTGGAGTCTTATTTTGGCCGCCTAATTTTCCCTGGGACTTGGCATATTCATGAAAAGCATTTTTTTTAAGCCTCGTGATGTGTAATTTTTGTAAAATATTTCCCGAAATCAAATCATCATAGTAAGTATTTCTTGCCCGAAGCTGTTGATCAAGTTCATTCCGGAATGCTTCTAAATGCTCGGGTTCTTTTTCAAATTCAATCAGCCATTCGTGGTAAGGGAGTCCTTCATCAGGGTTTACCTGTGGAGCAAGATGGAATTCTGTAATCTGTGCAGGATGTTTTTCAAGAGTAGCTTTCATTGCTTCCTCCACTTCAATAGCAATTACATGTTCTCCAAATGCAGAGGTGAAATGTTTGGTTCTCCCGCTTACCAAAACCCTGTACGGATCTTTACTGATAAATCTTACAACATCTCCTATAGAATAAGCCCATAACCCGGAATTGGTCGTAAGAATCAATGCGTAATCTTTATGAAGTTCGATTTCTTTTAAGGTTAATCTTCTTGCTCCGGGCTTGCCATATTCTTCCAAAGGAATAAATTCATAGAAAATCCCATGGTTGGTCAATAGCAAAAGACCATCTCTGGTGTAATCATCCTGGAAAGCAAAGAAACCTTCAGAAGCAGGAAAAGTTTGTACAATATCCACTTTGCCTCCTAGTAGTTCTTCCATTTTATCACGATAAGGTTCATAGTTGACACCTCCGGTTACAATAAGCTGAAGATTGGGAAAAAGCTGCTTGATCTTTTTACCGTGCTTTTCTGTCAATTTCTCAAAATACATGATCAGCCATGGTGGAATTCCTGAGATCAGCGTCATGTTTTCATGTTCCGTTTCTTCAATAATTTTATCTACTTTGGCTTCCCAGTCTTCCATAATATTGGTTTCCCAGCTTGGCAGACGGTTTTTCTGAAGATAATTAGGAATATGATGAGCCACAATACCGGAAAGTCTCCCTGTCTTTATCCCAAATACTTCTTCCAGTTCCGGGCTGCCCTGAAGGAAAATCATTTTTCCATTCACAAAATCAGCGTTATTTTTTTTACTGATATAATGAAATAATGCACTCTGAGCTCCCGCAATCTGAAATGGCATTCCTTCTTTGGAGATCGGAATGTACTTAGAACCTGAAGTGGTTCCCGAAGTTTTGGCAAAATATTCCGGAGTTTCCGTCCATAGAATATTGGATTGTCCTTTTTTTACCCTTTCAATATAAGGTTTCAGATCTTCATAATCGGCTACAGGAACTCGGTCCTGAAATTCCTTTACAGAATGAATGTTTTCAAAATCATGTTCCCGACCAAAAAGTGTTTTTTGAGCTGTATTCACCAGAGAGATTAATAATTCCTCCTGGTTTTTCTCAGCATTTTTTTTGAAATCCTCTGCTTTTTGAACATGTTTTTTTGCCCAGATCAGCGCTGCATTTTTCTTGAAGAAGTTTAACATGGGTCAAATTTATAAATAAGTAAAGAATCTGGAATCATTTTTTACGAAGCTTCACATAAAAAAACCGATGGAACACGTTCCACCGGCTTTTCGAAATTTGATTATGAAAATAACAACTATATGTTAATGTTATGCTTATTTGTTGGCTTTGTACCTTTTATCGGGAGTGCCGTCTTTTTTCAGGTGTTTGTTTTCTTTATATCTCTTATCCGGAGTACCATCTTTTTTCATTTTGGCAGCCGGTTGTGCTGGCTTCGCCGCTTTTGCATCCATTGCCGGTTTTGCAGCTTTTACTTCAGCTGGTTTAGCAGCTTTTGCTGTAGTTGCTTTTACAGGTGGGTGTGCAGTGGCACCTGTAGCGGGAGCAGTCTGCTGAGCAGTGGCAAGTCCTAATCCAAGGATCAAAGACATTGCAGATAAGAATTTTTTCATAAGAATTATTGTTTGTTTTTTGTTGAATAAAGATATACAAAAAGCAGGCTAGAAAATTGAGATTTTTAAACTTAACTAAAGTTTATTACAGCTTAAAAAAAAATTAAAACAACTTCATTGACAATGAAAAAGCCTGTCTTCAAAGATAAAGACAGGCTTGAATAATATATAAATAGACATGGCTAGCGTGTACAGTTGGCTGTCCACGTTTTGCCATCTTTGATGTACAGAATTTTTAAGACATTGTTA
>CBFQYI010000063.1:0-13497 GCA_965720825.1 uncultured Chryseobacterium sp.
AGATTACCGTTCCTAACCTGATTAACGCTATCACTCCAAACGGCGACAACGTAAATGATGTCATTGATTATTCAGCACTGGCTTACAAGAAAAATCTGATATTCATTGTCTACGACAGATATGGCAACAAATTGTACGAAGCCGGAAAAATGAGAAACTTTACATGGGATGGAACAGCTTCCGGTAAAAAAGTTCTTACAGGAACTTACTGGTACACTATTTCATGGAACGAAAACAATAAAGACAATACTGAAACTAAATACTCAGGCTGGGTATTAGTTAAAAACAGAGAATAAATTTTAGTATCAGAAACTACCTCATTTGGGGTAGTTTCGGTATTAAACACAGCATCTGCCCAATCAGAGATTGGGACCAGGTATTGCTTTTTATCACCAATTTAAACATAAAAAACAATTTTATTTCTAAGACTAAGTATAACATCACAATCCATCCACTATGAAAAAAGATATACTCATTTTTGTACTGACTATCTTATTATGCTTGCCGGGAAGGTTATTTTCACAAACGTATCAACTTACCGGAAACCCTGTAAATACAACAGGCTGGGATCTTGTCTCTGACGCTATAGTAAGCGGAGACTTTGTAAGGCTTACCACAGACCAGACCAGCAGATACGGGGCTGTAAAATTATCCACCCCTATTACTTTGAGCTACTGTGATAAATGGAAAGTGGAATTCGATTTCAGAATTGACGGAAACGGAACCACACAGTTTGGGAAAGGAGACGGTTTTACCTTCTGGTATCTTGCCAATCCGCCAACAGGATTTGTATCAGGAGGCGGACTGGGTATTCCTGCCAATGCTTCCGGGCTAATGGTAGGTTTTGATATCTTCAACAATACCACCGAGGGCCAGATGAGCAAAGTTCATATTCTTTATGGTACTAATAATACGGCAGGTAACAATATCGAATTCAACAATACTCCAGGAAGTACATTCCACTCTCCGGATCTTATCGCTACCCAGCCATTTGTAGGAGACACCTACAGACACGTTGAAGTAAATGGCGAAACCGACCTTACCAATCCAACAAACTGGATTATCAAAGTAAGAATAAACGGTGTCCTTATCGTAGATCAGTCTTTTGCTCCTTCCGGAGGTGCAGTGGGAATGTCACAGGGATATTTTGGTTTCTCTGCAGCAACCGGAGGGGCCAGTGCAAGACATTCTATTAAAGACGTTAAAGTATATGTAGATAAAGTTCCTATTTTAAGTAATACCTTAACACCATTCGTTTGTACAAATCCAGCTACCGGAAATGGTACGGTAGACCTTACTTCTTATAATTCTCAATTTGTAAATAATCCTGGAAATTATATTTTCACTTATTATGTATTGGGAAGTTCTACTCCTATCGCCAATCCTACAAGTTTCCAATATTCGGGAAATACAACGATTAAGGTGGTGGTAAAAGATCCTACATCTACTCTTTGTGATAATGGTGATGGTGTTATTCAGCTTAATCCTACTCCGTTTGCAGCAACAGATGCTACTCTTAGCGGATGTAATAACAACAATGCCGGAACAGCAACCTTTGATCTCAATACGGCTGCCGTAACAACTGTTGCCGGAGTTACCAAAGAATTCTACCCTACCTTATACGATCTGAATAACGGTACGAACCAGATAACAAATCCTTCTGCTTATGCTTCAGCAGCGGCAACAATATATGTAAAAGTAACTACACCTCAGGGTTGTGTAAGCACTTCTAAAATTACACTGAACATTTACCCTGTAGTAGTTGTTAATGACGTTGAACTCAAATCATGTTTCATTGAAACCAACCCATCTATGGCTTCTTTTAACCTTACAGGAGCAGTTGTTTCCCAAGGTGGACTTACAAAAGAATATTACCCTTCGTTGACAGATGCTATCAGTGGAACTAATGCAATCTCTACTCCGGCAGCATACATTGCGCCTAATGGAGTTATTTATATTAAAGTTTTTAATGGAAATGGATGCTATTCTATTGCTAAAGTTACATTAACAGTAATACCTGCTGTTTACTCAAGAACTTTACATGACCAAACAATCTGTATTGAAAATACTACAACTTTAGACGCAGGAGCCGGATTCAAAAGCTATGAATGGAGCACAGGAGCAACCACACAATCCATCAAGAATGTAGGAGTAGGTACTTACTGGGTAAAACTGAAAACCGGAGATTGTATTGCAACCCAAAAAGTAACAATATACCCTTCTGACAATCCTGTTATTACCACTGTTGATATTTCAGGAAGTACAGTAACAGTATATGCCAACGGAGGAACTCCTCCTTATCAATATTCTATGGATAATATCAACTGGCAGGACTCCAATGTGTTTACCAATATTACAAGAGGAGATGCTAAAGTATATGTAAGAGATGCTTATAATTGTGTTCCTGTTGAAATCAATATTACAGTACCTAACCTGATCAATATAATTACACCTAATGATGATGGAATTAATGATTTTGTTGATTACTCTGCACTAGCCAATAAACAAAATCTGGAAATTGCCATCTTCGACAGATATGGTTATAAAATGTTCCAGGCTGATAAAACCAATGGCTACAAATGGGCAGGAACTACCAATGGACATAAAAAAGTCCCTACAGGAAACTATTGGTATTCTGTTTCATGGAATGAAAATAATAAAAACAGTACTCCGATAAAATTCTCAGGCTGGATTGTTGTAAAAAACAGAGAATAATTACACGTTCCACCACATCAAAAGAATCACCCCGCCGGTCGGGGTGATTTTTTTGTATTATCAGGCAGGAGATATTTCATTTTAAAGACTCTTTATTCATATTCAATTCTTAAATTTGTCGTATGAATTATTTGGAAGCTTTAAGCAGAAGATATTCTGTAAAAAAATTCAATCATCAGATTATTCCTCAGGAAACTCTTCACAACATTCTTGAGTCAGGAAAGCTGTCTGCCAGTTCGCTGGGGCTTCAGCCTTATAAAATTGTGGTTGTAGAAAGTGAGGAGATGAAACAAAAATTAATTCCTGCTTTTTATAATCCATCTCAGATTTCCACCTGTTCTCATCTTATCGTTATTATTTCAAAAAAAGTGATAGAAGAAAACTATATCCGAGGGTATTTTAATCATATTTCTGAAGTAAGAAATACCCCTATGGAAACACTGGATCCTTTCAGAAACAGCATTAACCAGCATATTACACAGAAAACACAGGATGAAATTTTCAACTGGGCAGAAAAACAGTCTTATATAGTATTGGCCAATCTTATGTATGCCGCCGCTATCGAAAATATAGATTCCTGCCCCATGGAAGGCTTCCGCCAGGATCTTATAGAAGAAATTCTGAATACCGATCCTGAAACAGAAAAAGTAACTGTTACCCTCGCTTTAGGTTACCGTTCTGAAGAAGATCACTTCCAGCACATGAAAAAAGTAAGAAAACCAAACGAAAAATTGTTTAAATTTATTTAATCTTTTAAACGATTGTACCTAAAGCCAGCATATGATAAAAGCGGATGTATTAGTAATTGGTTCCGGCATTTCCGGACTTTCCTATGCCATTAAAGTTTCTGAACAGCACCCTGATGCCAAAATCATTATTGTAACCAAATCTGATGAAGACGAAAGCAATACCAAATATGCACAAGGCGGTCTCGCTGTCGTTACAGATTTTCAGAACGACAATTTTCAAAAACATATTGACGACACAATGCGTGCCGGTGACGGAGAAAATAAACGCGATGTCGTAGAGATGGTGGTAAGAGAAGCTCCTGCAAGATTCAATGAAATTGTAGAATGGGGAGCACAGTTCGATATGAAGAACGGCAAATTCGCTTTAGGAAGAGAAGGTGGTCATACTGAAAACAGAATCGTCCATCATAAAGATATCACAGGTTTCGAAATCGAAAGAGCTTTACTCGAAACAGCCAATAGCAGCCCGAATATTGAAATTCTTGACCATCATTACGTCATTGATATCATCACACAGCACCACGTTCCGGGAAAAGAACTTAATGAAGGAGATATCCATTGCTATGGGGCTTATATTCTGGATGAGAAATCCAAAACCATCAAAAAAATTACTTCTAAAATAACATTGGTTGCCACAGGAGGCGCCGGACATGTTTATAAAAACACTACCAATCCTACGATTGCAACAGGAGATGGAATTGCTTTCGTTGCCCGTGCCAAAGGAAATGTTTCCAATATGCAATATTACCAGTTCCACCCGACAGCTTTGTACAGCAAAATGGATGGAATGTTGTTTTTAATTTCAGAAGCAGTTCGTGGAGATGGAGCAAAATTAAGAACAAAAAGAGGTGAAAAATTCATGCATAAATATGATGACCGTGAAGAACTAGCCTCAAGAGATATCGTTGCAAGAGCCATCGACGCCGAAATGAAAATTACCGGAGACGAATTTGTTGGTCTAGATTGCAAGGAAATGAACCATGAAAAATTCTTAGAACATTTCCCGAATATTTATAAAAAATGCAAAGACGAAGGAGTTGATCCTTTCACTCAACTGATACCTGTTGTACCTGCCTGCCATTATCTGATGGGTGGGATTGAAGTAGACAGAGACGGACAGTCTTCCATCAGAAATCTTTTTGCAGTAGGAGAATGTACCAACTCCGGACTTCATGGTGCCAACAGGCTTGCTTCCAACTCTCTTCTTGAAGGGTTGGTTTTCGGGCACAATGCAGCGATTAAAACAGTAGACCTTCTCAATGAAAACAATTTCAACTTTGATGATCTGAAAGCCATTCCGGAATGGAATGAAGAAGGTATGAAAATCATGGACGAAATGGTTATCGTCAGCTATCTGAGAAAACAGCTTCAGGAAATGATGAGTGACCTGGTAGGTATTGTAAGAAGCAACAGACGTCTGAATATGGCATTGCAAAAACACCAGGAAATTGCGGCTGCAGTAGATGAAATATACCACTACTCCATTCTTTCACCGCAACTTTCAGAATTAAGAAACTTAACAACCGTTGCACACCTCATCATTACCCAATCCATGGAAATGACAGAGAATAAAGGAGCGTTTTATAATAAAGATTTAGCTTAAAAGCATAATATAATGAAAAGACCAGCATACGTAACAGATAAAGCATTAAAGACATTTATAAAAAGTGCGCTTGAAGAAGATATCCAGGATGGTGATCATTCTACTCTTTCTACTATTCCACAGGATCTTGTACAAAGTGCCAGGCTTTTGGTAAAACAGGATTGTATTCTTGCAGGTGTTGAGCTGGCTGAAATCATTTTTAAAACATTTGACAAGAATTTAAAAGTAGAGGTTTTCATTAAAGATGGAACTCCTTGTAAATTCGGAGATGTAGCTCTTATTGTTACAGGAAGTGCAAGGTCTATCCTTTCCACAGAGAGATTTGTTCTTAACTGCATGCAGAGAATGAGTGGCATTGCAACTCTTACCCATGAGTGGGACTCAAGATTAGTAGGAACAAAAACTAAACTTTTAGATACAAGAAAAACGACTCCTAATTTCAGAATGTGTGAAAAGTGGGCGGTGGCTATTGGCGGTGGAACCAATCACAGATATGGTCTTTATGACATGATCATGCTGAAGGACAATCATATTGATTACAACGGAAGCATTAGCAATGCAGTAGCAATGGCAAAGGATTACGTTAAAAAGAATAAGAAAAAGTTAAAAATAGAGGTTGAAACCAGAAACCTTGAAGAAGTTCAGGAAGCCATCAATGCAAAAGTTGACAGAATCATGCTGGATAATATGGATGTAAAAATGATGAAGCAAGCTGTAAAAATGATTAATGGATCATGTGAATCTGAAGCTTCAGGTGGAATTACCCGTGATATGTTGAAAGAAATTGCCTCCACAGGCGTTACCTATATCTCTGTGGGAGCCCTTACACACTCTGCTGAGAATATAGATCTGAGTCTCAAAGCAGTGAAATAGCGTTGAATTTTTAACAAAAACACCCCCACTTTGTTAAAAATTCAATAACATGACTTTTTTCATACAAAAATTCAATTTTTAGCCATAATATTGATTTTTAACTCTTTAACATTATTAAGACTGATTAAAAATTAACATTGAGTTAATAATAGTTAAATTTTATTTTGCGAATTTTGCAGAAAATTAAATCTAATTATTACTAACGATTATGAAATTAATCAACAAATCGATACTAACTGCGGTTATTACATTATCTACAGCTAGTGTTTATTACGCTCAAGAAGTTCAGGATTCTACGAAAACTAAATCTAAGGACATTGAGGAGGTAATCCTTAAAGGTGTTACAGATATCGCTAAAGATAGAAAGACACCCGTAGCAGTTTCTACAATCAAAGCAGCTCAGATCCTTGAGAGACAAGGTAACCAAGAGCTTGTAGAAATGTTAAATACAACACCATCTGTATATGCTACAAAAGGTGGTGGTGGTTTTGGAGATTCACAGCTTACAATGCGTGGGTTTGAATCAAGAAACATTGCAGTAATGGTAAACGGTATGCCAGTTAACGATATGGAAAGTGGTACCGTATATATGTCTAACTGGACTGGGCTATCTGACGTTACCAGCACTATGCAGGTACAAAGAGGTCTTGGATCTTCTAAATTAGCAATTGCTTCTGTAGGAGGAACAATGAACTTCATTACCCGTTCTGCTGATATGAAACAAGGTGGAGCAGTTAGATTAGGTATTGGTAATAACGATTTCTTAAAAACATCTTTTGCTTATAATACTGGGAAATCTGAAAATGGTTGGGCAGCATCATTCTTGATGGCTAGACAAGCAGGAGGAACCTATGTACAAAATACAGATTACGAATCATATACTTATTTCTTTGCTTTAGGTTACCAGCCAAGTGCAAAGCATAACTTACAGTTTATGATAACTTCTTCCCCACAGTGGCACGATCAGAGATCTTGGGCTCCAACTATTAGTAACTATATCAAATACAACCCTGATAATGATGGTACACCATACAGACAATACAACTCTGATTATGGATATTATACATCTGCAGATGGAAGAAGAACAAACATAGCCAATGCTATGAACTACTATTCTAAGCCTGTAATGATGCTAAACTGGGACTGGACAATCAGTGACAAGTCTACATTAAGTACAGTGGCTTACATGTCTAATGGACGTGGTGGTGGAGCAAGAAACCTAGGAAAAGTTGGAAACAAATCTATTACAGATCCTAGTTTCATTGATGCTGAAGGACACTACAATTATAACACAATTTTTGCTGCTAATGCCGCTGTAACTCCAACGGTAGGTATTGCCGGAAACACATTAGTACGTAGCTCAAGTGTAAACTCTCACAACTGGTATGGAATTTTGATGAACTTCCAACACAAGATCAACGATAACTGGAACTTCTCTATTGGTACTGATGACAGATATTACTACGGATACCACTATCAAGTACTTTCTGATCTTTATGGTGCTTCTGGTTATACTGATGCAACCAACAAAAACCTACCTACAAACAACATCGTTCGTAACACTTACGATTATCAAAAACTAAACTGGAATCCTTTCGGTGGATCTAATGCACCAATGGAAGACAGAGTAGCATTCAGTAATGATGGTGAAGTATTGTGGTACAGTGGTTTTGGGCAAGTAGAATATTCTACTGAAAAACTAACAGTATATGCACAAGGTTCCGTTTCAAACCAAGGTTATCAGAGAATTGATGACTTTACAAAACCAGGAACTATTCAACAAGGCCAGGCTGTAGAAAGAAAAACTGGATTCAAAAACCTTTTTGGTTATAACATTAAAGGGGGAGCTAACTATAATATTGATGCTAACAATAACATTTTTGCTAATATTGGTTATTATAGCAAACAACCTTTGATGAGTGCAGTATATCCAAGTAACCAACAGGTTGTAAACCCTAACTTAACTAATGAGAAAATCTTCTCTGTTGAATTAGGTTATGGATTCAAAACAGCTAACTTTAATGCAAAAGTTAACTTATATAGAACTGAGTGGAAAGACAGATGGTTCAGAAGAGGAGGTGTAGACTTTGGAAATGGTATCAGAGGATATTCTGAAATCAGTGGAATTACTCAACTTCACCAAGGAGTTGAAGCTGAGGCTACTTACAGAGTAAACAGATTCCTAGAACTTCAAGGTATGTTCTCTTGGGGAGATTACAAATACAAAGGAAATGCAACCGGATCAAACTTCCAGGATGATAACACTCCTATCCTAACAGACGGATCTAACACTTCTACTCTTTATTTAGATAAAGTAAATGTAGGAGGAACTAATAACAGTGTTCCACAGACTACGTCTTCATTAGGATTCACAGTAACTCCGGTTACAGATCTTAGAATCTATGGTAACTGGCAATATGTAGGAAGAATCTATTCAGCAATGAATATGAACGACTTCATTAAACCAGGAAACGAAGCTTTAAAATTACCTGACTTTAATTTATTCAACATAGGTGCATCTTATAAGATTAAATTGAAGAACCAAAGCCAATATTTCACTCTTGGTGTGAACGTATACAACCTGTTTGATACTACTTATATTCAGGATGGTGCTACTAACATCAAAACTAAAGAGCTTGGTGACTTTACTACCACAACAACTGGTGGAGTTACAACAACTGCTCAACAGAAATATGATGCTTACCAAGCTACATTGTACAAAGGACTTGATCCTTCAAACAGAGTATTCTTCGGATTTGGAAGAACTTGGTCTACAACCTTATCATTCAACTTCTAATAATATCATAATATTAGATTTTATAAATATCAATCCCGGCTTTGAGCCGGGATTTTTGTTATCTTTGTGTACAAAAAAATAGGATTATGGATTTTTACAACATTTTACTTAATGCCCACAAAGGATTCGGGTATCTTGAAATTCTTTTGGTAACATTATTTGTCATTGCACTTTTAGCTACCATGTTCGGTTTCAGTGGAAAAGTGAACAAATTTTTGAAGAAAACAACGCTCTTCACAATGATTTTCTTCCACGTTCAGTTTTTATTAGGGATCATTATGTTGATCACCACTTTCAGCAAAGGTTTAAACATGGGAGAAGTAATGAAAAATGCAGCATTAAGATTCCAATATGTTGAACATCCATTCTCTATGCTTATTGCAGCAGTTTTGATGACCATCGTCAACAAAAAAGTAAAATCCAATGATACTATTTCTTTAGGAGTAGTAATTATGGGGCTGATTGCAGTAGGTTTATTTGCATTTGCATTCCCTTGGACAAGAGTCTTCGGGGCTTAAAACAGACAAAGAAATTATATGCGTTATAATTTATAAATAGTTTAATCTTAAATTTTTAATTAAATCAATGAAAGTAGCTGTAGTAGGTTCAACAGGAATGGTTGGACAAGTTATGCTTAAAGTTTTGGAGGAGAGAAACTTCCCTGTAACAGAATTAATCCCGGTAGCATCCGAAAGATCTGTAGGCAAGAAGGTGAAGTATAAACAGAAGGAATTTACCATCGTAAGCATGAAGGACGCTATAGCTGCCAAACCGGATATTGCAATCTTCTCTGCGGGTGGTTCTACTTCTCTTGAATTTGCTCCTTTATTTGCGGAAGCAGGAATAACAGTCATTGACAATTCTTCTGCATGGAGAATGGATCCTGACAAAAAATTAGTCGTTCCTGAGATCAATGCTGATGTTTTAACAAAAGAAGATAAAATCATTGCAAATCCGAATTGTTCTACCATTCAGTTGGTAATGGTTCTTGGACCTTTGAACAAGAAATATGATTTAAAAAGAGTCATTGTTTCTACCTATCAGTCTGTAACTGGAACTGGTAAAGCTGCTGTAGACCAGTTAAACGGTGAAATCAATGGAGATGATTCTACTGAAAAAGTATATCCTTATCAGATCTTCAAAAATGCATTACCACACTGTGATGTATTTGCGGATGATGATTATACAAAAGAAGAGATCAAACTGATGAAGGAGCCTAAGAAAATTTTAGGAGACGATACCTTTAACTTAACAGCAACTGCTGTAAGAGTTCCTGTTCAGGGAGGACATTCTGAAAGTGTAAACATCGAATTTGAAAATGAATTTGAACTGGATGAAGTAAGAAAAATCTTATCTGAAACTCCTGGAGTAATCGTAATGGATGATGTAAAAAACAACCACTACCCGATGCCTCTTTATTCAGAAGGAAAAGATGAAGTCTTTGTTGGAAGAATCAGAAGGGATTTGTCACAGCCCAAAACACTCAACCTCTGGATCGTTGCAGACAATCTGAGGAAAGGAGCAGCAACAAACGCTGTACAAATTGCAGAATACCTTGTAGCAAACAACTTAGTATAAACTAACAAAATAAAAAGAGTCTCAGAATTGAGATTCTTTTTTTTATCAAACACAATTATGGACACCCAGAAAAATACCCATAAAGAGAAAATAGGATTCCAGAAGCTCATTGCAACATTCGGAATCATCCTTTTTGTCGGAAAAATTATCGCATGGAAGCTTACCAACTCCGATGCTGTATTTTCTGATGCTATGGAAAGTATCGTCAATGTCATCAGCGCATTCATGGGACTTTATTCTCTCCATCTTGCAGCCAAACCTAAAGATGATGACCATCCGTATGGCCATGGGAAAGTAGAATTCGTGACTTCCGGAATTGAAGGAGCACTTATCGCTATTGCCGGTGTTATGATTATCTACGAAGGAATTCACAGTCTTATTGTAGGAAAAACACTAAGTAAAATTGATCTTGGGATATGGATTATTGCAGCAACTGCTGTTATTAATTATCTGCTGGGGTATATTTCTATTAAAAAAGGAGAAAGAGAAAACTCTCTGGTTCTTATCTCTTCCGGTAAACATCTTCAGTCCGATACCATTACAACCCTTGGAGTAGTTGCCAGTTTAATCATTGTCTATTTCACCAAAATCTATTGGTTGGATTCTGTAGTAGCATTAAGTTTTGGACTTTATATCATATTTGTAGGCTATAAAATCGTTCGAAAGTCTCTGAGCGGCATTATGGATGAGCAGGATCCTGAAATACTAAATCAGGTCATTAAAATCCTTGAAGAAAACAGACAAATAGAATGGATTGATGTACACAATATGAAAATCCAGCAATTTGGTTCCTCCTTACATATTGATGCCCATATTACTCTTCCCTGGTATTATGATCTTCGTGATGCTCATGGAGAAATGGAAAAGGTAATCATCCTTCTTGCTAAAAATATTAAACGTACTATTGAGTTCAATTTTCATATGGACGACTGCAAACCGATTTCATGTCCAGTCTGCCAGATCAAAGAATGTCCTGTTCGCGAAAAAGATTTTGTCAAACGTGTAGAATGGACTCCTGAGAATGTAACCAGTGTAGATAAACACACTGTAGAATAATACATCCACTTATCTTCCCTCTTTATCCATCATTTGCTTTCTGTAATAAAACATCGGGACAATCAGCAGTATAATCAAAGGCTGGATTACAAACCTTCTCATATAGAACGAAAAAAGATATCCTATTTCAAATTTGCTGTGAATACAGTAGAGATAAATCGGGAATGTAATGGCAAAAACAACGGTCATCATCAATGCTCCCTGTATCGTCCATTCTTTATTTTTAAACAAACCGTAGATAATCAGGCAGGAAAAGATAAGATTTAAAATAAATCTGAACACATGTCCGGCAATCAGTTTTACCCATTCAAAGACAGGGAACTCAATATGTTTATTGGCTTCGTGAAAGTAGTCTAAAAAAGGGTCATAAAAAATAGTCCCCTCCAAAGCTCTTACACTTATCAGTCCACAGATTCCTGCGATAATCAGAAGCCAGCTAAGAATTTTCATGTTTTAAAGCAAAAAATTTAATCCAGATCAGCCAAAGTAAAACCACACTTCCATAAATGATAGCAGGAAAAATGAAATCGTGAAACATCTTTCCATATTCTTTATGATCTGACATGACGATATTCAATCCTACAATCCTTAAAAGATTAATAATATACAACAATACCAATCCCGCTCCCACAAAAACAAAGGTTTTCGTTCCTTTATAAAAGGCAAAAACAAAGGACACAAATAAAATGATAACAGAAATCGCATTACAGCCCTCCACCATTCTCGACACATAATTCTGTTTAACATAAAACCAAACCTGTTCGTTCTTTACATCATCATACAGTTCCGTAGGGTAACCCATCGCATTCTGAAGAGCTGTTACCTGATTGGCAATCATCCTTGAAAAAGAATCCAGCCCTGAATCTTTTCCACTATTCAGATAGAACTGATAGGCGAAGAGCAGCACCAGATAAATAATAATAAAACGCAATAAGATACCTAAAACAGGCTTAAAGTCTTTCAGCATATTGCAAAGATAAAAATTAGCCTGTAATATCCTGAATTTGAATAAAGAAAGTTAAAAATCAGTGATGAAAATTTACAATTCTAAGGCATAACACTAAAAAATATTCGTTAAAAAATTCAATAAAACCAAAATTATACATTTCCATGATAATAACTCTTTGATCTTCATCCATCACTTCTAAAATCTATCATTTCCAACTCATGTTAATTTAGTATATTTGTTTCCATATTATGACTTCTGAAAACGCAAAACGATTTTTTGAAAACCATATAGGTAAAAAATCTTCTGAATTCGTCACATTAGCTCAAAGCGGCTCCGCGAGGGTCAATTTTCTGGCCACTACAGGTACTGAAAAATACATCATCACGTACAATGAAAATATTCCGGAAAATGAAAGTTTTCTTTATTATTCTGAAGTATTCTCACTCCTTAATCTTAATACTCCTTCCATCCTTGCTGTTTCAGATGACAGGAAGATGTATATCCAGGAGTTTTTGGGACAGCAAACACTTTCCGAGGTGATTACAAAAGAGCAACTATCTCCTGCTGTAAAATCTTTGGTTAAGCAGACTTTAGAAAAGCTTTACCAATTGCAGCTACAGACTCACGGGAAAATTGATTTTTCAAAAACCTTTGAATATGAAAGCTATGATGAACTTCCTGTGATTCATGATCTTTATTATTTTAAAAATTTTGTTGCCGATTTCCTGGAGCTTGAATACAACAAGTCTACTCTTCTTAAAGAATTTAAAAAAATTGCAGCGCTCATTGAGAACCTTGAACCTAAAGGAATTATGATCCGCGATTTTCAGGCAAGAAATATCATGGTGAATGAAAAGAATGAAGTTTCTTTCATCGATTACCAATCAGCAATGAAAGGTCCGTTAATGTATGATGTCATCTCTTTTCTTTTTCAGGCTAAAGCCAATTTCCCGGAAGATTTCAAACAGGAAATGCTGGAATATTATATTCAACTGTTTGAAAATTCTGAAACAAGGATACAGTTAAAAAATGCAGTGAAGACTATTAAAATGATGAGATTTCTGCAAGTATTAGGAGCTTATGGATTCCGGGGATTGATTCAGAGGAAACAACATTTCATGGCCAGCCTGAAACAAGGAATCCAGAATATAACACAATTTGAAGACTCATGGGAACA